>DAIDBG010000088.1 GCA_027310225.1 bacterium
GCCCGAAGCCCAACTTGCTCGGCATCGACGAGATGAACCCGCCACTGCGGCTCGAAGTCTCGCAGCCCGTGCTCGATTTTGAACAGATGAAAACCATCCGTCATATCGAGAAGTACACCGACGGCAAGTTCCGCTCACTGGAGCTCGACATCACCTATCCCGTCGCATGGGGCAAGGATGCGATTGAGGCAAGGCTTGCTTCGCTCGCTGCTCAAGCCGAGGACGCGGTGCGTTCGGGCTACACGATCCTGATTATCTCCGACCGCAAGCTGGATCGCGAGCGGCTGGCGATCCCCGCGCTGCTCGCGCTCTCGGCGATCCATCAGCATCTGGTCAACAAGGGCCTGCGTACCTCGACCGGCCTCGTGGTCGAGACGGGTTCGGCGCGGGAGGTGCATCACTTCGCTCTGCTGGGAGGCTACGGCGCGGAAGCGGTCCATCCGTACCTCGCCTTCGAGACCCTCGTCGAGTTGGCCGATGGCGGCCGGCTCGGCGCCGACACCGACGCCAAGAAGGCGTGCAAGAACTACACCAAGGCGATCGGCAAGGGCCTGAAGAAAGTGATGTCCAAGATGGGCATCTCGACCTACATGTCGTACACCGGCGCGCAAATCTTCGAGGCGGTGGGGCTGGCGAAGTCGCTGGTGGGCAAATATTTCACGGGCACCACGTCGAGCGTCGAAGGCATCGACGTGTTCGAGGTGGCGGATGAGGCGATCCGCATCCACAAGTCCGCGTTCGACGAGGACGACCCGGTGCTCAGGGACGCGCTCGACGCCGGCGGGGAGTACGCCTGGCGCGTGCGCGGCGAGGAGCATATGTGGACCCCGGACGCGATCGCGAAATTGCAGCATTCTACGCGGCAGAATTCCTACCAGACGTACAAGGAATACGCGGCGATCGTCAATGACCAGTCAAAGCGCCACCTGACGTTCCGGGGCCTGTTCGAGTTCAAGTTCGACCAGTGCACACCGATCCCGATTGACGAGGTCGAGCCCGTCGCCGAGATCGTGAAGCGCTTTTCGACCGGCGCGATGTCACTGGGTTCGATTTCGACCGAGGCGCACACCGTGCTCGCGATTGCGATGAACCGCATCGGCGGCAAGTCGAACACGGGGGAGGGCGGCGAGGATCGTAAGCGCTACGCGAAAGTCGCGGCCGGCGAGACCTTGATGTCGCGCCTGGGCCGCGAGCGCGTGGAGGTCGACATTCCGCTCCGGGAGGGCGATTGGCTGAAATCCAAGATCAAGCAGGTTGCCTCCGGCCGCTTCGGCGTCACCGCCGAATATCTGGCGTCTTCCGAGGTGATGCAGATCAAGATCGCGCAGGGCGCCAAGCCCGGCGAGGGCGGGCAGTTACCCGGACGCAAGGTTTCGGAGTACATCGCGGAACTCCGCTTTTCGACTCCCGGGGTTGATCTCATTTCCCCGCCGCCGCATCACGACATCTACTCGATCGAGGACATCGCGCAGTTGATCCACGATCTCAAGAACGCGAATCCCGGGGCTGCCGTGAGCGTCAAACTCGTGTCCGAGGTCGGGGTCGGCACCGTTGCCGCGGGCGTATCCAAGGCCAAGGCGGACCATGTCACTATCGCCGGTCATGATGGAGGCACGGGAGCCTCGCCCTGGTCGTCGATCATGCACGCCGGCACGCCCTGGGAGCTCGGGCTCGCGGAAACGCAGCAGACCCTCGTGCTCAACCGCCTGCGCGGACGTATCGCGGTGCAGGTGGACGGACAGATGAAGACCGGGCGGGACGTGGTAATCGGCGCGCTGCTGGGTGCCGACGAGTTCGGTTTCGCGACCGCACCGCTCGTCGTCGAGGGCTGCATCATGATGCGGAAATGCCACCTCAATACCTGTCCGGTAGGGGTGGCTACGCAGGATCCGGCGTTGCGCAGGAAGTTCGAGGGCAAGCCCGAGCATGTGGTCAACTACTTCTTCTTCGTCGCCGAAGAGACGCGTGAGCTGATGGCGCGACTCGGCATCCGCAGGTTCAACGAACTGATCGGGCGCTCCAACCTGCTCGACATGAAAAAGGGTATCGAGCACTGGAAGGCGAAGGGCCTGGATTTCTCGAAAATCTTCCACAGGCCGCAAATGCCGGCCGAAGTAGCGCAATACTGCTGCGAAAAGCAGGACCACGGGCTGGAAAAGGCGCTCGATCAGCGGCTCATCGAGCTCGCGCGGCCGGCGCTCGAGTGCGGCGAGAAGGTGACGATCGAGACGCCGATCCGAAACACCAACCGCACCGTCGGCACGATGCTCTCCGGGGAGATCGCCAGGCGCTACGGCCATGAAGGGCTGCCCGACGAAACCATCCATATCCGGCTCGCCGGCTCGGCCGGGCAGAGCTTCGGTGCGTTTCTCGCGCGCGGCGTGCGGCTCGATCTCATTGGCGACACCAACGACTACTGCGGCAAGGGCCTGTCGGGCGGGCGCATTTCGGTACAGCCCTCGCCCAAGTTCCGCGGCGAGCCGACCGAGAACATTATCACCGGCAACGTCGTGCTCTACGGCGCGATCGAGGGCGAAGCCTACTTCAGGGGCGTCGCCGGAGAGCGCTTCGCGGTGAGGAACTCGGGGGCCCAGGCGGTGGTGGAAGGCGTGGGCGACCACGGCTGCGAGTACATGACGGGAGGCAGCGTGGTGGTGCTCGGCTTGACGGGGCGCAACTTCGCCGCCGGCATGTCGGGCGGCATCGCTTACGTGCTCGACGTGGATGGCGAATTCGCGCGGCGCTGCAACACCGCGATGGTAGCGCTCGAGCCGCTGCTCGCGGAAGCCGAGCAGGAAGCGAGGCTCGCACGCGATCTCTGGCACCAGGGCACGGCGGACGAGGTGATCGTCCGGCACCTGATCGAGAATCATGCGCGCTACACGGGCAGCGCGCAGGCAAAGCGCATACTCGATCGCTGGAACGAGTGCCGGCCGAAATTCGTCAAAGTCTTCCCGCACGAGTACCGGCGCGCGCTCGGCGAACTCGCCGCCAAGCAGCGCCGCCTTGCCGCGTAACCTACGGGCCGTAGTGCGCTGCGACGGCACCCGCCGTTGCAGCGCACTACGCTGAAAGAAAGATCGCATGGGAAAGGTCACCGGATTTCTGGAGCACCGGCGCGTCGAAGAGGCGCACGAGAAGCCGGAGGCGCGCAAGCAGCATTACCGGGAATTCATCCCGCACCTCCTGGATGACGAGGCGCGCATCCAGGGGGCGCGCTGCATGGACTGCGGCATCCCGTTCTGCATGAGCGGGTGCCCGGTCGACAACATCATTCCGGACTGGAATGACCTCGTCTATCGCCAGGACTGGAAAGCGGCGATCGACACGCTGCACTCGACCAACAATTTTCCCGAGTTCACCGGCCGTGTGTGCCCCGCCCCCTGCGAGGAGGCGTGCGTGCTGCGTATCAACGAGGAGCCGGTCGGCATCAAGTCGATCGAGCACGCGATTATCGACAAGGCCTGGGAACAAGGCTGGGTCAAGCCGCTGCCAGCCGCGCACCGCACCGGCAAGAAAGTGGCGGTGGTCGGTTCGGGCCCCACGGGGCTGGCCTGCGCCCAGCAGCTGGCGCGCGCCGGACATGAGGTGACGGTATTCGAAAAGAACGACCGCATCGGCGGGTTGCTCCGTTACGGCATTCCCGACTTCAAGCTCGAGAAATGGCAGATCGACCGGCGCATGGAGCAAATGGCCGCCGAGGGTGTTTCGTTTCGCGCCGGCGTATTCGTCGGCAGGCGCCGACCTGACCGGGGTGTTCCAGACTGGGCAACCGAGGTGGTCGCGCCGGAGAAGCTGCTCGTCGAGTTTGATGCGGTGGTGCTCGCCGGGGGCGCCGAGCAGCCGCGCGATCTGCCCATCCCGGGGCGCGAGCTCGACGGCGTGCACTTCGCCATGGAGTTCCTGCCGCTCCAGAACAAGCGTGTCGCAGGCGATACAGGTGTGCCCGGCCTGCGGGCGACCGGCAAGCACGTCGTGATCATCGGCGGCGGCGACACCGGCTCGGATTGCGTGGGCACCTCCAACCGCCACGGTGCCAGGTCCATCACGCAGCTCGAACTCCTGCCGATGCCGCCCGACGTGGAGCGCAATCCGGTCTGGCCGTACTGGCCGACGCGGCTGCGCATGTCGTCCTCGCATGAGGAGGGCGTCAAACGCGACTGGTCGATCACCACCAAAGCGTTCCTCGGCGAGAACGGAATAGTCAAGCGGCTGAAGGCGGCACGCCTCGAATGGAAGAACGGCAAGATGAGCGAGATTCCGGGCTCGGAATTCACGCTGCCCGCCGATCTCGTGCTGCTCGCGACGGGCTTCGTGTCGCCGGTGCAGGCGATTCTGGAAGCGTTCGGCGTGGAAAAAGACGCGCGCGGCAACGCCAGGGCGACGACCGACGGTGCAGGCTGCTACGCGACCTCGGTGCCGAAGATATTCGCCGCCGGCGACATGCGGCGCGGGCAGTCGCTCGTGGTGTGGGCGATCCGCGAGGGACGCCAGTGCGCGCGCGCGGTGGACGAATTCCTGATGGGGTCATCAGAATTGCCGCGATAAAGCGGCAGTTCCAGCTCCCGGGCATATGAGAGCAGGGGGCCCGAAGGACCCCCGCACCTCCCCCACGGCAGCTTTGGGAGAACTGAGTGGGCGGGCCTTGTCCTGGATCCGCGACCTAAATGGCCAAGCTCAAGAACGACACGTTGATCCGGGCATTGCTGCGGCAGCCGACGCCGTACACGCCGGTATGGCTGATGCGCCAGGCCGGGCGTTACCTGCCCGAGTACAACGAAACGCGCGCGCGCGCCGGCAGTTTTCTCGCTCTGTGCAAAAACCCCGATCTCGCCACCGAGGTCACGCTGCAGCCGTTGGCGCGGTTTGCCCTCGATGCGGCAATCGTGTTCTCCGACATCCTCACCCTGCCGGAGGCGATGGGCCTGGGGCTCGGCTTCACCGAGGGTGAGGGACCGCGACTCGACCGCCCCCTGCGCGAGGAACGGGAAATCCGCAACCTGACGGCCCCCGATCCCGACCGGCACCTGCGTTATGTGCTCGACACGATACGGCAGGTACGCAAGGCGCTTGCCGGGGAAGTGCCTCTGATCGGGTTTGCCGGCAGCCCCTTCACCCTAGCCTGCTACATGGTGGAAGGGGGCGCCACAAGCGATTTCCGTACCGTGAAAACCATGCTGTACGGCCGCCCCGAGCTGCTGCATCGCATCCTCGATGTCAATTGCAGCGCCGTCACCGCCTACCTCAATGCACAGATCGAATCAGGCGCACAGGTGGTGATGGTGTTCGATACCTGGGGCGGCACGCTGGGCCCGGGGGAGTACCGCGAGTTTTCTCTCGCCTACATGCAGCGCGTAGTCGAAGGACTCAAGCGCGTGCACCACGGCGAGCGCATACCGAGCATACTCTTCACCAAGGGCGGCGGAGCATGGCTGGAATCCATTGCGGCAAGCGGTTGCGACGCGGTTGGCCTCGACTGGACGGTGGATCCCGGTGCGGCGCGCTGCCGCATCGGCGAACGCGTGGCATTGCAGGGCAACCTGGATCCGGCGGTGCTGCTGGCAGGGCCGCAGGCCATCCGCAGCGGCGTCGCGGCAGTGCTCGCGGGCTTTGGCCGGGGTGGCGGTCACGTGTTCAACCTTGGTCATGGCGTCTCCCAGTTCACCCCGCCGGAAAACGTGGCGCTACTCGTTGATACCGTGCATGAGCTCAGCCAGCGTTACCATTAGCACCCGCAGGTCCGCGCCGGTCGTGGGTTTTCAGCATCCGGCGAGGAAACTTATGCACAATAATGCGTTATGTTCAGCAGGACTATTCTGAGCTGGCCCAGAGGTCCGGATTAATAATATAACTTATTGTTCATAAAAATTAATTATTCCAGGATCGCCCGTTTCCCGAAGGATGCTCTGATCGCCAATGCGCGACGGCGCATAATCAGGGCCAATCATCAACAGACTTATCCACAACGTGATGTTGATAACCGGAAAATCCCGCTGCCGGTAAACGAGTTGACCGCATTTCATAGAAAGCGCTTCAGCATTTTGCTGTAACTTTTTCGGCGTGCGAATGGAATCCCGGTTTTAAATGCCTATCCTCCGCGTTGCGCTCGACGTGCCGGTTGCCAGGCTGTTCGAATACCGCGCGGACGATGCCTCGAGCGAAGACATCGGGCGCCGCGTGGTGGTCCCGTTCGCAAAGAAGGTCGCTGTCGGCGTCATCGCAGGGATGGTCGATGCCGCCAGCGTTCCGGCCGAGCGTCTCAAACCGGTGCTGCGCGTGCTGCGCGGCGAGCCCGGTTTCACTGCGGCCGACCTCAAGCTCATTGTATTCGCTGCCGACTATTACCATTACCCGCTCGGAGCCGCGATCATGGCGGCCCTGCCAACGTCGCTGCGTCGGCTGCGGACGCACCGTTCTCAGCCGACCGGAGGCCAACTGACACTGACCGAAGCAGGCGCGCTGGGATTGCAGCAGTTGCCCGTGCGCGCCAGCCGGCAACGCAGGCTGCTGCAGGCGCTCGAGCAGGGCCCGTTGGATCATCAGGCGTTCAGGGCACTCGCGCCGCAAGCAACAGGGATGCTCAAGCAGTTCATCGCGCGCGGCTGGGTGGAAACCGGGCCGCCAGCCGACGCCGGGGCGCAGCCGGCGCCCGAAATCCGGACAGCCCCGCCGCTGACCGCGGAGCAGGCGCAGGCGACGGCGGAAATCTGCGCCGCCCTGGGCGCATTTCGTCCGGTGCTGCTGCTCGGCATTACCGGCAGCGGCAAGAGCGAAGTCTATCTTCACGCCATCGCCGCCGCCGTCGCGGCGGGCCGCCAGGCGCTGTTGCTGGTTCCGGAGATCGCGCTTACCCCCCAGCTCGAGGGGTTGATCAGAGACCGTTTCGCGCGCGTGCCGGCGGTCAGCCTGCACAGCGGCCTCGGCGCCGGTGAGCGGCTCGCGAACTGGCGCGCGGCGCAAAGCGGACGCGCCCGCATCGTGCTCGGAACGCGGCTCGCGGTATTCACGCCGCTGCCGGAACTCGGCCTCATCATCGTGGATGAGGAGCACGACGCTTCGTTCAAGCAAGCCGAGGGGTTCCGCTACTCGGCGCGCGACCTCGCCGTGGTGCGCGCGCAGCAATGCAACCTGCCCGTTGTGCTCGGCTCGGCCACGCCAGCGCTGGAGTCCTATTTCAATGCCGCGAGCGGCCGTTACCGGTTGCTCGCTCTCAACCATCGAATCGGCGCCGCCCCGCCGCGCATCGCGTGCATTGATACGCGCGGCGCCCGGCTCGAGGACGGACTGTCTGCGCCGCTGCTGGAAGCGATCGCGGAGCGCACGGCGCGCGGCGAGCAAAGCCTGGTCTTCATCAACCGCCGCGGCTACGCTCCGGTGCTGATATGCCACGCCTGCGGGTGGGTTTCAGGCTGCCACCGCTGCTCGGCGCAGCTGGTGTTGCATCTCAAGGAACGCAGGCTGCGCTGCCACCACTGCGGCTACCAGGGTCAGGTGCCCATGGCCTGCCCGGCGTGCGGCAGCCAGCAGCTTGCACCCCTCGGCCAGGGCACCCAGCGCGTGGAGGCGGCGCTCGCCGAGCGCTTTCCACAGGCCCGCATCATGCGCATTGACCGCGACAGCGTCCGGCAGCGACAGGCCTGGCCCGAGATGCGGCGGCGGATCCGGGAGCGCGATGTCGATGTGCTAGTCGGCACTCAACTGCTGGCAAAAGGCCATGATTTTCCGCACCTCAACCTGGTGGCGGTGCTGAACGCCGACAGCATGCTCTACAGCACCGACTTCCGGGCTTCCGAACGCCTGTTCGCCTTGCTCGCCCAGGTAGCGGGGCGGGCGGGCCGCGGAAAGGAGCAGGGCACCGTGCTGATCCAAACCGAATTTCCGCACCATCCCTTGTATCGGTCCCTGCAGCGCCAGGACTACCGCGCCTTCGCCGATAACCTGCTCGTTGAACGCCGGCAGGCCGGCTTCCCGCCGTTCGTGCA
>DAIDBG010000091.1 GCA_027310225.1 bacterium
GAGGCGGCCGCCGCGGCCGTTCGCCTGCGCGAGCTTCAGCTGGTAGCCGAGCCGCCGCTCGCGCCAGAAGGCGATCCAGTCGCCCGACCGCGCATTGACCTGCGGCGTTGCACCGATCGTGTTGTCGCGATCCCAGCCACACTCGGGCGCCGTGACGCGGTGCAGCCGCGCGAGGCCCTCCCCGAGCGCCAGCATGGCCTTGTCGTGGGCCGTCGCGATCTCGAGGCGCTCCAGCACCAGCCAGCTCGCCTGGCGGCTCGCACCGTGACAGACGGGATGCGGCACGCGCACGGTGTCCGTGCGCGCGATCTCCTCGAGTCCCGCCGCTTCCGCCGCAAACATCGCGGCTTTGACGCGCGCGTTGATCTTGACGAAATAGGCGCGCCCCCGGCCTCGGAGGACGTAGCACTCGTTTATGCATCCACCCCCGATCGCCGCACGGGACTCGATGACAAAGGGCGCGCCTGACGATTCGCGGATTGAATGTTCGATATCCGGCCAAGGGTTCATGGCGCTTGAGGGCGGCCCGAACAACCCCGGAAAGACGCTATTGCACGCGACGGGAGAGCATCTGTCAGAAATCGTTACCCTAACGATTTCCGCGCCTTGGCGATCGCCGCCTTCACGCGCGCGGGCGCCGTGCCGCCCGGGTGGTTGCGGCTCTTCAAGGACCCCTCGAGGGCGAGCGCGGGAAAGACGTCTTTCCTGATCGCGGACGAGAAGCGCTGCAGCTCGGCTAGCGTGAGCTCGGAAAGCTCGCATCCGCGCGACTCCGCGTGGCGCACCGCCTGCGCGACCGCCTCGTGGGCCTCGCGAAACGGCACGCCCTTTCTCACCAGGTATTCCGCAAGATCGGTGGCGGTGGCGTGCCCCTGGTGGGCGGCGGCTTCCATGGCTTGCCGGTTCACCTCGATGCCCTGGAGCATCTCGGTGAACACCGCCAGGCAGGCCGTCAGCGTGTCCGCGGTGTCGAACAACGGCTCCTTGTCCTCCTGGTTGTCGCGGTTGTAGGCGAGGGGTTGCGCCTTCATGAGCGTCAACAGCGCGACGAGGTGGCCGTTGACGCGGCAGGTATTGCCGCGGATCAACTCCGCCACGTCCGGGTTCTTCTTCTGTGGCATGATGGAAGAGCCGGTGCAGAAGCGATCGGCGAGCCGGACGAAGCCGAAGCGCGGGTTCATCCAGAGGACGATCTCCTCGCAGAAGCGCGAGAGGTGGATCATCACCAGCGCGGCGCAGGCGCAGTACTCGATCGCGAAATCCCGATCGGACACGGCGTCCATCGAGTTCTCGCACACGCCGTCGAAGCCGAGCTCCCTGGCGACCATCTGGCGGTCGATCGGAAACGACGTGCCGGCGAGCGCCGCGGACCCCAGTGGAAGCTTGTTCAGCCGCTTGCGGCAATCGGCGAGCCGCTGCGCGTCGCGGGCCAGCATCTCGTAGTACGCGAGCAGGTGATGCCCGAAGGAGACCGGCTGCGCCACCTGCAGGTGTGTGTATCCGGGCATCACCGCATCGGCGTGGGCTTCGGCGAGATCGAGCAGCGCACGCTGCAGCGACCTGACGAGATCGCCCGCCTGGTCGATCGCCGCGCGCAGGTAGAGCCGCACGTCGGTCGCGACCTGGTCGTTGCGCGAGCGCGCCGTGTGCAGGCGCTTGCCGGGCTCCCCGGCAAGCTCGGTCAGCCGGCGCTCGATATTGAAATGCACGTCTTCGTGCGCCTCCGACCAGGGAAAAGCGCCGGCGCGGACCTCGGCGCGGATCTGCGCCAGCCCTTTTTCGATTGCCGCAAGATTGCTCTTGCCGATCACGCCGACGGCGTGCAGCATGCGCGCGTGGGCGATGGAGGCCTCGATGTCGAACTCCGCGAGCCGCCGATCGAACGAAACCGAGGCGGTAAAGTGCCGCACGAGCTCGGTCGCGGGCTCGGAGAACCGGCCCGACCACGGTTTGTTCCTGCTCTTGTCGTTGGGGGGCATGCGGCCTGCTAGAATTTGGCTTGATGAAACATCGTGTTAGGAGCGCAAAGCGCGCATGGCGAGCAGTATAAATCAAAACGCCTATTCGGGCGCCCTGCCGAACTTCCGCAATCTCGGTATCCTGCTGAGAATCCTGGTGTTCGTGAACATCGCGGCGGTGGCGGCGGCCCTCGTCAAGAGCGCGAGCCCGCGCACGCTGTGGTGGGAGTTCATCGAAATCTCCGCGTCGGTGGAGCCGCTGCTCATCGCGAGCCTGGTGGTGCTGGCGACGATCTCCGATCCGCTCCGGCGCATGCCGTACTTTCTCGGCGTCGCCGCCGTGCTCGGGATCGAGCTTGCGCTGACCTCCGTATTCCATTTCGCGGGGCGCGCGCTGTTCGAGGTGGAGTTCGGCCCGCTCGGGCGCCACTGGGCTCTGGTCGCCCTCACGACCGCCGCGCTGCTTGTTTACCTCGGCCTGCGCGGCCGTGCGCTGTCGCCAGCGCTCACGGAGGCGCGCCTGCAGGCGCTGCAGGCGCGCATCCGGCCCCATTTCCTGTACAACAGCATCAACGCCGTGCTGTCTCTGATCCGCCAGGACCCGAGGCGCGCGGAAGCCGCGCTCGAGGACATGGCGGACCTGTTCCGCGTGCTGATGGCGGACAACCGGGAACTCGCCCCGCTCGCGCGCGAGCTGGAGCTGTGCCGCCAGTATCTCGAACTCGAGCAGCTGCGGCTAGGCGAGCGGCTGCAGGTGGAATGGCACGTGGAGAACATGCCGCGCGACGCGCTGGTGCCGCCGCTCGTGCTGCAGCCGTTGCTCGAGAACGCGGTGTACCACGGCATCGAGCCGCGCCTCATGCCCGGCGTGATCAGCGTCAACGTTTACGCCAGCCGCGAGGAGGTGCACGCGGTACTGCGCAACCCCTACCAGCGCGAAGGCAACCACCACGCCGGCAACAAGATGGCGCTCGCCAACATCCGGGAGCGGCTCCAGTTGCACTTCGACGCCGAAGCCACCCTCGTGACGAGGGTGTCCGGCGACACCTTCCAGGTACATATTGTGATGCCGTACATAAAGGGCGGCAAGCCATGACCGAGCCGCGGCCCTTGCGAGTGGTGATCGTTGACGACGAGGCGCCGGCGCGCTCGCGCATGCGCGATCTTCTCGCTGATTGCGCGGGAGAAGTCCCGCTCATCGTGGCGGGCGAAGCGGCGAGCGGTCCTGCGGCGCTGGAGCTCCTCGCGCGCGAGACCGCCGACGTGGTGCTGCTCGACATCCGCATGCCGGAGATGGACGGCATCGAGGTCGCGCAGCACCTGCAGGGGCTCGAGCGGCCGCCGGCGGTGGTGTTCGCGACCGCCTACGACGCCTATGCGATCCACGCGTTCGAGGTGCACGCGGTCGACTACCTGCTCAAGCCGATACGGCTCACGCGGCTGAAGGAGGCGCTGGCGCGGGTGCGGGGAGCGCCGCCGCCGTGGCCGGAAGCGCTGCGTGAGCTTGCGCGCGCACCGCGCACCCACCTCTCCACGCAGGAGCGCGGGAGAATCCATCTCATCCCGATCGGGCAGGTGATCTACCTCAAGGCGGAGCTCAAGTACGTGACAGTGAAGACCGCCGGGCGCGAGCACCTGATCGAGGAGCCGCTCACGCGGCTTGAGCAGGAGTACGGCGAGCGTTTCGTGCGCGTGCATCGCAACTGCCTGGTGGCGCGTGCCGCAGTCCGCGGCTTCGAGCGCGCGGCGGACGAGGGCGGCGAGGGACACTGGGTGGTGCTGCTTGAAGGCTGTGATGAAAAAATCGCGGTGAGCCGGCGCCAGCAGCATATTGTGAGAGATCTCGGGCGCCGATGAGGGCGGATATCCTGGAGAGAGCGGCGCGCGGCGTTGGCGAACTTCCTTGGCAACGGCTGCAAGATCGCCCGCGACGGGCAGCATGGGATGGGTTTTTGCGGCGGCCGGTGCGAGCCGCGTGCTAGAATCGCAGCGGTCAGAATGCGTCACAGATTCAGTATGTTGCGGGGTCTCGGTGAGTAGTGTCGCGACGGATGCGCTGCCACGGCGCATCGTGATTGCGTCGCGCGCGAGCGCGCTCGCACTGTGGCAGGCGCGCCATATCCGGTCGCGGCTGGGGGCATTGTACCCGCGGATCGAAATTTCGATCCTCGGCATGACCACCCAGGGCGACCGCACACTCGGCGCCTCGTTTGCCAAAATCGGCGGCAAGGGGCTGTTCGTGAAAGAGCTCGAGGAAGCGCTCGTGCAGGAGCGCGCCGACATCGCCGTGCACTCGGCGAAGGACGTGCCGATGCGGCTGCCGGCCGGGCTCATGCTCGCCGCGATCGGCGCGCGCGAGGACCCGCGCGACGCCTTCGTGTCCAGCCGGTTCGACCGGCTCGCCGCCCTGCACGCCGGCGCGCGCGTCGGCACCTCCAGCCTGCGGCGCGAGTGCCAGCTGCGCGCGCGCCATCCGCAGTTGAGGGTCGAGCCGTTGCGCGGCAACGTGACGACGCGGCTCGCGAAGCTCGACGACGGCGACTACGACGCGATCATCCTGGCGGCGGCGGGCCTGAAGCGCCTCGGACTCGAGTCCCGCATCACCGCCCTGCTCGATCCCGGGGAAAGCCTGCCGGCGCCGGGCCAGGGCGCGCTCGCCATCGAGTGCTGCGCCGGCCGCGGCGATCTCGCGCGATGTCTGGCGCCGCTCAACCACCGCGAGACGGCGCTGTGCGTAGCGGCGGAACGCGCGCTCTCGCGGGCGCTGACCGGCAGTTGCAACGTTCCGCTCGGCGCCCATGCGGAGATCGCCGGCGACGGCATGCGGCTGCGCGCCTTCGTCGGCAGGCCGGACGGCACGCGGCTCGTTACCGGCGAGCGCAGCGGCGCAGCGGCGGACGCGGAGACGCTGGGGGCCACACTTGCCGAGGAGCTCAAGTCGCGCGGCGCGGCGGCGATTCTCGCCGAGCTTGAAAAACAGACCGCCACCGATGAACGCCGATGAAAGATCGGCCACTCACGAGGAAAAACATCGTGGTGACGCGCCCGGCGCACCAGGCGCGGGAGCTCTCACGCCGGATCGAGGCCGCGGGCGGCACGGCGATCCTGTTCCCGGTGCTCGAGATCCGCGACGTCGAGGATCCGGGGCCGCTCGCCGCGCTGATTAACCGGCTCGACGAGTTCGATCTCGCGATCTTCGTCAGCCCCAACGCGGTCGAGAAGGCGATGGGCTTCATCGGCGCGCGCCGCGCGTTACCCCCGAAGCTCGCGATCGCCGCGATCGGAGCGGGCGGCGTGAAGCAGCTCGCGCGCTTCGGCGTGCGCGACGTGATCACGCCCGCACAGCGCTACGACAGCGAGGCGATGCTCGAGCTGCCGGCGTTGAAGGAGGTGGCGGGCAAACGCGTCGCGATCTTCCGCGGCGACGGCGGGCGGGATCTCCTGGGAGACACGCTCGCGGCGCGCGGCGCGCACGTCGAGTACGCGGAGTGCTACTGCCGCGGCAGGCCGGGCACCGATCCGGCGCCGCTGCTTCGCGCCTGGGCGCGCAACGCGCTCGACGCGGTCACCGTGACCAGCAGCGAGGGACTGCGCAATCTGTTCGGGATGGTCGGTGCCTGCGGCGCGGGTCCGCTCAGGAGGACGCCGCTGTTCGTGCCGCACCCTCGCATCGCCGAAGCCGCCCGCGCGCTGGGATCCGTCACCGTGGTCGTGACCGGCCCGGGCGACGACGGTCTGCTTGCCGGCTTGACCGCCTACTTCACAAAACGTGATTTGTGAGCCGGTAAAATCCGTGAGATCAGGGGATCGTGAGAACGGAAGGCCGGAGAGCCGCTCCGGCGCGCTCATGCCCTGACACCCTTGCGAGGTCCGGTCCCCGGGCGCCGCTCTTTGTTGCTAGGCAAGGGTGGCCGCCCCCATACTATTGGCTCAGCCAGCAATTTTCCTGATGAACGACATTCCCCAGGACGACGGCCGGCGGCCCGCGCCCGCAGCGCAGGACGCTAGCGCGCCGGATGCAGCCCGGCGCGTGCGCTTGTCGCGCAGGCCCGCGATGGCGATGGGAATCGCCGCCTTCGCCGTAGCGCTGTTCGCGTGGCAGTGGTACGACAGCCGCAGCGAGATCAACGCGCTGCGCCAGGAACTTGCCCGCAAGCTCGCGGACGCAGACACCGAGACCAAGAAAGGCCGCCTCATCGCCGAGCAGGTGCGCGAGGCGGTCGCCGAGACGCAGATCAAGCTCGGCGTGCTGGAGAGCCGGCTCGCGGAATCGCAGGGCCAGCAGATCGCGCTCGAGGCGCTGTACCAGGACCTCTCGCGCAATCGCGATGAATGGGCATATGCCGAGATCGAGCAATCGCTGCTGATCGCCAACCAGCAGCTGCAGCTCGCGGGCAACGTCAAGGCCGCGCTGATCGCCCTGCAGGCGGCGGACGCGCGGCTGCAGCGCATGAACCGCCCGCAGCTCGCGGGCCTGCGCAAGGCGATCAACCGCGACCTCGAGCGCCTGAAGGCGCTGCCGTACGTGGACTGGGTGGGCATCAGCGTGCGGATCGACAATCTGATCACGGCCGTCGCCAGCCTGCCGCTCGCGATGGACACGCGGCCGCTGCCCGAGCCCCCGGGCGCCGCGGCGCAGGGGGGCGGAGACAACCGGTGGGCCCGGTTCTGGCGCGAGGCCTGGGCGGAACTGAGACAGCTCGTGCGCGTGCAGCAGATGGACAAGCCGGAGGCGCCGCTGCTCGCGCCCTCACAGGCGTTTTTCCTGCGCGAGAACCTGAAGCTGAGGCTGATCGGCGCGCGCCTTGCCCTGCTCGCGCGCGACGACACGAGCTACAAGGCCGACCTCAAGGCGGCGCGCGACTGGCTCGGCCGCTACTACGACATGCGGAACAACCAGGTGGCGTCCGCCGCCGCCGCGCTGCGCAACCTGCACGAGGCGGACATCAGCATCGAGCTGCCGGATCTCTCAGCGTCGATCGAGGTCGTGCGCAGTTATCGCGCCGCCCGCGAGCGCGGCGGCAGGTAGAAGGGAGCGCGTGAAAGCGCTCGTCTGGATCGTCGTCATCGTCGTGGTCGCCGCCGGATTGACGCTGCTGGCGCGCCACAACACCGGCTACGCGCTGCTGGTCGCACCGCCGTACCGCATCGAGATTTCCCTCAACCTCCTGCTCGTCACGCTGCTGGTCGCGTTCGTTGCGGGCTACGCTGCGGTGCGCATGGTTTCGGCCACGGTGCGGCTGCCGGCACGGGTGCGCGAGTACCGCCTGGCGCGGCGCCGCGAGCGGGCGCGGGAGACCCTGCTCGAGGCGTTGCAGGAATTCTTCTGCGGCCGCTATGCCAGAGCCGAGAAGGCCGCAGCGAGCTCGATTGCGCTTGGCGAGCACCCGGCCCTTGCCGCGGTGCTCGCGGCGCGTGCGGCGCACGAGCTGCGGGCCTACGAACGGCGCGACCGGTACCTCGCGCAGTCCGCGGCGGCGGACGACGATGTCGCGCGCGTGGTCACGGAAGCGGAGTTGCTGCTCGAGGAGCAGCGCTTCCAGGAGGCGCTCATCACGCTCAAGCGGCTGCCGCGCAAGCACACGGCGGCCCTGCGGCTCGAGCTCAAGGCCCAGCAGCAGGCCAAGAACTGGAGCGAAGTGGAGCGGCTCGTGGCCGAGCTCGAGCGGCGCAACGTGTTCGACGCCAACCAGGCGGCGCAGATCCGGCGCTACGCGCAGACGGAGAACCTGAGGCGCCGGGCGCTCGACAGCCGCGCGCTCGAGGAAACCTGGCAGAAGATCGCTCCACCGGAGAGAAAGGTGGCCCGCATCGCGGCAGCTGCAGCGCAGTGCTTCATCATGCTCGGGGACTGCCGGCGAGCGCACGGCATCATCGAGGACGCCCTGGAAGAGAGCTGGGACAGCGACCTGGCGGCGCTGTACGCGGGGTGCGAAGGCGTGGATACCGTGCGGCGCATCGAGCGCGCCGAAACCTGGCTCAGGGCGCATCCCAACGATGCGGCGTTGCTGCTGACCCTGGGCCGGCTGTGCGGCGAGCAGGAGCTGTGGGGCAAGGCGCAGAGCTATCTCGAGGCGAGCCTCGCAGTCGAGCCGACCTACTCCGCGCACCTGGCGGCCGCCCGGCTGCACGAGCGGCTTGGCAACGCAGACGCCGCGCGCCGCCACTACCGCGCGAGCCTCGATCTCGCGCTGGCGCAGTTGAAGACCGTCACCGGCGGGCGCCGCCGCATCCCGCTGTAATCTCTC
The DNA here is from genome assembly GCA_027310225.1 of bacterium. Lineage (GTDB taxonomy): Bacteria > Pseudomonadota > Gammaproteobacteria > Burkholderiales > SG8-41 > SG8-41. The sequence goes on from DAIDBG010000091.1 coordinate 8,207, forward strand.
CCCGCCAAAGACGCGGAGGAGAAAATCCGCGGTAACGGGCTTGTTGTCATGATTCAGCGGTCGAAATCGATGTCCCGGTACGATTCGGGATAGCCGATCGGCTCCACGTGGGTCAGCACCACCGCGTCGGGCAGTTCCCCGCGGATATCTTCCTCGACCTGATGCGCCAGGTCGTGTCCCCGCGCGACCGTCCAGTCGGCCGGCACCAGCACGTGCAGGCTCACGAACGAGCGCGCGCCGGCCTGGCGCGTGCGCAGCGCGTGGAAGTCCACGCCCCGGTCGCGGTAGCGATCGAGCACGCGATCGAGAATCCGGAGCTGTTCCGGCGGCAGCGCGCGGTCGAGCAGGCCCTTGATCGAGCGCCGCATCAATTCGTAGCCTGACCATACGATGTTGGCGGCCACCGCCAGCGCGACCAGCGGATCGAGCCGCTCCCAGCCGGTGGTCCACGCGGCAGCTACGCCCACGATCACGCCCGCCGAGGTCCAGACGTCGGTCATCAGGTGGCGGGCGTCGGCTTCGAGCGCAATGGACCGGTAACGGCGGCCGCCCTCGTACAGGCGGCGTGCCACCGCGTAATTGACGAGCGAGGCGGCGACGGAAACCGCCAGTCCGGACCCGACGTACTCGAGCGGGCGTGGCGTGATCAGGCGGTCAACCGCGGCGACAGCGATAGCGATCGCCGCCACCAGGATCAGCGTGCCCTCGAGGCCGCTCGCAAAATACTCGGCCTTGGTATAGCCGTAGGCATGATCCTCGTCGGGCGGGCGCGCCGCGACGCCGAGCATCGCCAGCACGACGATCGCGCCGGCGAAATTGATCGTCCCCTCCAGGGCATCGGAGAGCAGGCCGACCGATCCGGTGACCCACCACGCCAACGCTTTCAAGGCAATGGTGACCACCGCGGCCGCGATGGACAAGAAGGCGAATTTTCGGGCGCCGGCGCGCGACATGGGGTGACAAAGGGATGGGGGGCAGTGGGATCAAGGATGGATTTCTTCTTGTTCTTCCTCCGCGTCCTCCGCGGTGAGAGGTTTCAGGCTTTCTCCGCCTCGGGCACGGAAGGCGTGAAGGAGTCGGAGAAGAATTCTTCCTCCGGCAGCCCGCACCGTGAAGTGAAGTCCTTGTGCGCGGCCTCCACCATCACCGGCGTGCCGCAGGCGTACACCTGGTAGCCGGAGAGATCGGGGAAATCCTCCATCACCGCGCGGTGCACGAAGCCGGTGCGGCCGGTCCAATGGTCGGAGAGCGACGCCTCAGAGAGCACCGGCACGTAGCGCAGCACGTTCTCGCGCTGCCATTTTTCGGCAAGCCCGTTCATGTAGAGATCGGCGCGGACGCGCCCGCCCCAGTAGAACGTCATCGGACGGCTCATGCCGGTGTGCTGCGCGTGTTCGATCATCGCCTTGATCGGCGCAAAGCCGGTGCCGCTCGCGAGCAGGATGACCGGCTTCTCGCACTCCTCGCGCAGGAAGAAGGTGCCGAGCGGCCCCTCGAAGCGCAGGATGTCGCGCTCCTTCATCTTGCCGAACACGTGCTGGCTGAACGGCCCGCCGTAATTGCGCAGGTGTAGCTGCAGGAGGGTGTCGTCGTGCGGCGCGTTCGCTATCGAGAAGCTGCGGCGAATGTCCCTCGTCAGCATGAGATCAATGTACTGGCCGGCGAGAAACTGCAGCCGCTCGTTCGCCGGAAGCTTGAGGTGGAGGATCATCACGTCGGGCGCGGCACGCTCCATTTTCTGCACGCGGACTGGCAGCCGCTTGATCTGGATATCCTTGATCGCGCCGATCTCGCGGCACTCGATGACGAGCTCGGTGAGCGGGCGCGCCTGGCAGAACAGCGCGTAGCCGGCGCGCTTCTCCGCGTCGGACAGGGCGTACTCCTGGTACTTCCCGTAGTCAACGGCTCCGTCGAGTATCTTGCCCTTGCAGGTGCCGCAGGCGCCGTTGCGGCAGCCGTAGGCGATGCCGAAGCTTTCGCGCAGCGCGGCCTCCAGCACGGTCTCGCCGTCGTTGACGGTGAAGGCGTGGCCGCTCGGCTTGATGGTGACGCGCTGGGTCATGGGAAACGGTGGTGAGAGGTTATTATTGCCGTTGGGGGGGCGGGCCGCCCGGTTAGGCTAAAATTCCCGTATGAAACGCCTGCTCATCGTCGGTTGCGGGGACATCGCGCAGCGAATGGTGCCGCTGCTCGCCGGGCGCTGCCGTATCTACGCGCTCGCGCGCGACCCGCGGTGCTTCGCGCAGCTTCGTGCGCTCGGCGTGACCCCGATCCCGGGGGACCTCGACGCGCCCGGCTCGCTCGCGGCGCTCGCCGGGGTCGCCCACGACGTCGTGCATTTCGTGCCGCCGCCCGATCACGAAACGCGGGACACGCGCACCCGGCACCTCGTCGCGGCGCTCGCAAGGGGCAGCAGTCTACCACGGCAGCTTGTTTACATCAGCACGAGCGGCGTTTACGGCGACTGCCGCGGCGAGCTGGTGGCGGAGACGCGGCCGGCACAGCCGCAAAGCGCGCGCGCGCGGCGCCGCGCGGATGCCGAGCACCAGTTGCGCGCGTGGGGGCAACGCAGCGGCGTGCGCGTGACGATCCTGCGGGTGCCCGGCATTTACGCCGCCGATCGCCTGCCGGTCGCGCGGCTCGAGCGCGGCACGCCGGCGCTCGCACCGGAGGACGACGCCTACGTCAACCACGTCCATGCCGATGACCTCGCGCGCATCGTGGTGGCGGCGTTGCGCCGCGGCAGCCCCGGGCGCTTATACAACGCGGCCGATGACGCGCCGATCCGCATGGGCGACTACTTCGACCTGGTGGCCGAGCACTGCGGTCTGCCGCGGCCGCCGCGCGTCACCTGGGCCGAGGCGCAACGGGTCATCCCGCGCCAGCTGCTTTCGTTCATGGGCGAATCGCGGCGCCTTGTCAATCGCCGGCTCAAGGAGGAGTTGCGGCTGAAGCTGCGCTACCCCACCGTGCGCCATGGTGTCGCGGCGACCACCCGGCGTGAAGCGTGAGGGGGATGGAAAGGCGTAAGCATGGATGACGCCATCGTTGTGCTCACCAACCTTCCCGACCGCGCCGCGGCGGTGAAGATTGCACAGGAACTCGTGGCACGCAAGCTGGCGGCCTGCGTCAACGTGCTCGCGGACTGCGCCTCGGTTTACCGCTGGAAAGGGGCGGTGGAGAGCGTCACGGAGGTGCCGCTGATCATCAAGACGCGGGCGGCGCTCTACCCTGAAGTGGAGGCGGCAATCGGCGAGCTCCACCCCTATGAACTTCCCGAAATCATCGCTGTTCCCATCGTGCACGGCCTTACCGAGTACCTGGAATGGGTGACCGGCGAGACCACCATCTCGATTGGCTAGAGTTTGTCGGACTTAGGGCCGACAGACTCCTCGGCAGCCTGTCGGGATGCCACGCCCGAAGGCCGCCAGCACCTCCCGCCGCTCACCCGTGTGCTTCTGCCGGCACTCCTGCTGATTTCATGGGGTTTTGTGGTAATTCTTTATGACAACTCCGTCAAACTCCTAGACAAAATGCACTAACTTGCTGTAACTTGCCGCCTTCATATAGCCACGCTATTACCGGATAATCCCGGCCCAAGGCCGCGACCAATGTCACAAAGCGGTATGGCAGGTACCAAAAGCATACTCGTCATCAACGGCCCCAATCTGAATCTTCTGGGGTCGCGTGAAACCGAGTTCTACGGCAGGGATACCCTGGAGGCGATCAACGCCCGGCTCGCCAAGCGGGCCGCAGAGGCGGGGGTACGGCTTGCGACCTACCAGAGCAATTCCGAGTCCGATCTGGTGGAGCGTATCCAGCAGGCGCGCCGGGACAAGGTGGATTTCATCCTCGTCAATCCGGCGGCCTACACCCATACCAGCGTGGCGATGCGCGATGCGCTGGCGGCGGTGGGCATCCCGTTCGTCGAAGTGCACCTTTCCAACGTGTTCGCGCGCGAACCCTTCCGCCACGAATCCTATTTCAGTGACATCGCGGTCGGGACCGTGAGCGGACTCGGCGCCAAGGGCTACGAGCTCGCCTTGGAGTTCGCGCTGCAATATTCCGGCAAGGAATAGGGCCATGGACCTGCGCAAGCTCAAGACGCTGATCGACCTCGTGCAGCAGTCGGGCATCGCGGAACTCGAAATCACCGAGGGCGAGGAGAAGGTGCGCATCAGCCGCGGCGGGCCGGCGGCGGGGACGCCCGCCACGGCGCCCGTCCCGCAGGTGGTGACCGTGACGCCAGGGGCGGCGGCGAAGGCGTCGGCCGGCCCGGCACCGGTTGCGGAAGGTGAAGCGGCGCCGCCCGAGGGGCACGTCATCCGCTCGCCGATGGTTGGCACCTTTTACCGTGCCTCCGCCCCCGGCGCGAAGCCCTTCGTCGAGGTGGGGCAGGCGGTCAAGGCGGGCGAGACGCTTTGCATCATCGAGGCGATGAAACTGCTGAACGAAATCGAGGCCGACCGCGACGGCGTGGTGAAGACCATCCTCGTGGAGAACGGCCAGCCGGTGGAATACGGCGAGCCACTCTTCATCTTGGGGTAATGGGAATGCGTAAAAAGGCATCGCAGAAAGCCCTGGTTTTTCATCACCTGTCACTCATCATCACCCATCACCGGTTTTCCTGATGTTCGAGAAGGTACTGATCGCCAACCGCGGCGAAGTTGCCCTGCGCATCCAGCGCGCGTGCCGCGAGTTCGGCATCAAGACCGTGGTGGTGCACTCGGAGGCGGACCGCGACGCGAAATACGTCAAGCTCGCCGACGAGTCGGTGTGCATCGGCCCGCCGCCCTCGATCAGCAGCTATCTCAACATCCCCGCCATCATCAGCGCCGCGGAAGTGACCGACGCCGAGGCGATCCACCCCGGCTGGGGCTTTCTCGCAGAGAACGCCGATTTTGCCGAACGCGTCGAGCAGAGCGGCTTCGTATTCATCGGCCCGAGGGCCGAGACCATCCGTCTGCTGGGCGACAAGGTGAGCGGCAAGAATGCCATGAAGAAGGCGGGGCTGCCGGTGGTGCCGGGGGTGGACCAGGAGCTGCCGGAGAACCCGGGCGAGGTGGTGAAAATCGCGCGCTCGATCGGCTACCCGGTGATCGTCAAGGCGGCGGGCGGCGGCGGGGGCCGCGGCATACGCGTGGTGCACACCGAGGCGGCGCTGCCGACCGCGGCGCAGGTCACGCGCTCGAAGGCGCAGGCCGCGTTCGGCAATCCCGCCATCTATATGGAGAAGTTCCTCGAGCATCCGCGCCACATCGAGTTCCAGGTGCTCGCCGACAAGTTCCGCAACGCGATCCACCTCGGCGAGCGCGACTGCTCGCTGCAGCGGCGTCACCAGAAGGTGATCGAGGAAGCGCCCGCTGTGCAGGTGAGCGCGCGCAACCGCTTGCGCATCGCCGAGCGCTGCGCCGAGGCCTGCCGCAAGATCGGCTATCAGGGCGCGGGCACGTTCGAGTTCCTGTACGCGGGCGGCGAATTCTACTTCATCGAAATCAATACCCGCCTGCAGGTCGAGCATCCGGTGACGGAGATGATCACCGGCATTGACATCGTGCAGCAGCAGATCCGCATCGCGGCGGGCGAGAGGCTCGGAATCAAGCAGCGCGACGTGCAGTTCCGCGGCCATGCCATCGAATGCCGCATCAACGCCGAGGACCCGTACCGCTTCACGCCTTCGCCCGGGCGCATCACTTCGTTCCACGTGCCCGGCGGCCCGGGGATCCGGGTTGACTCGCACGCCTACAACGGCTACTTCGTGCCGCCGTACTACGATTCGCTGATCGGGAAGATCATCGCCTACGGCGACACCCGCGAGCAGGCCATCGCCCGGCTCAACACCGCGCTCTCGGAAACCGTGATCGAGGGCATCAAGACCAACATCCCGCTCCACCAGGAGCTGATGCACGATGCCGAGTTCCTGCGCGGCGGCGCCAGCATCCATTACCTCGAGGAAAAGCTCGCCCAGCTGGTGCGCGAAGAGTGAGCAGAGCGGTGAACGGTGAACGGTGAACAGTAAACGGCGAACGGTAACCCGACAAGCGTTTCTCGCCGCCTGAATTCCTGTTCACCGCTCACCGTTCACTGTTCGCCGAAAGCAATGTCCTGGCTTGCGGCCGTCTTCGAGGTCGAGGCCCCCGAGGTCGAGTTCCTGAGCGACGCGTTGATGGCGGCGGGCGCGCTGTCGGTTGACGTCGGCGATGCGGCGCTCGGCACGCCGGAGGAGGACCCGGTCTTCGACGGCCCCGGAGAGGCACGCCGCTGGAAACGCAGCCGCGTGACGGCATTGTTTCCCGCTGAGGCAGATCTCACGCGCGCCGTCGCGAAAGCGCTGGAGAGCGCGGGTCTGCCGGCAGCGACGCCGTACCGTGTGGAACGGCTCGCCGACCGGGACTGGGTACGCGCCGTGCAGGCCCAGTTCGGCCCCATCCGGATCTCGCCGCGGCTGTGGATCGTGCCGAGCTGGGCGGCCGCGCCCGATCCGCACGCGATCAACGTCGCGCTCGACCCCGGGCTCGCGTTCGGCACCGGCGGCCATCCCACCACGCGCCTGTGCCTGCGCTGGCTCGAGCGCGTGATCCGGGGCGGCGAGTCGGTGATCGATTACGGCTGCGGCTCCGGCATTCTTGCCATTGCAGCGCTCAGGCTCGGCGCGGCGACGGCAACCGGCGTGGACATTGACGAGCAGGCGCTGCTTGCGGCGCGCCGCAATGCCATTCAAAATCGGGTGGAGGCCAATTTCACCGACGCTGCCGGAGCGCTCCGGCAGCCGGCGCAGATCGTTCTCGCCAACATCCTTGCCCGCCCGCTCATCGTGCTCGCCCCCTTGCTCGCACGGCTCACCGCACCCGGAGGACGGATCGCCCTGGCGGGGCTGCTCTCGGAGCAGGCGGAGGAGGTATGTGCGGCGTACCGCGAGTGGTTCGACATCGGCGTGGAGGAAGAAGACGAAGGCTGGCCGCTGCTCACCGGTACCGCAAGAGCCGGTTGAAGCCGTCGCCCGACGCCGATGAACGCGTACAAGATCGAACCCCCGAAAGCTTGAGGCGCACGCGATGAGCATGATCACCCGATGCCCGTCATGCAGCACGCTGTTTCGCGTGACGCCGCAGCAGCTGCAGGCGCATCACGGGCAGGTGCGCTGCGGCCGCTGCATGACGGTGTTCGACGGCTACCGGGCGCTCGCCACGCTCCCGGACCCGGCGCCGCCCGGGCCGGCGCCGGCCGCCGCCGGACAGGAGGCGCCTGCGTTCGAGCTCGAGCCGGTCGAGCCCGCGACGCTGGCCGCGGCGTCCGAGCCGGCGGCGCCGGCTCGCGCCGCCGAGCCCGCAGACGAGGCGAGGGAATACGGCCCCCCTCCCGAGCAGCTCTCGCTCGACGACCAGCTGTTTCTCGAGGAGGCGCACGAGCGACGCCGCGGCGCACGGCTGTGGGCGGTGGGCAGCGTGCTGCTGATGCTGGTGCTGGCTGGGCAGGCCGCCTATGTCTATCGCGCCGACCTCGCCGCGCAGTATCCGGGGCTCAGGCCCTCTCTCGTGCAGCTGTGCGACCTGCTCCAGTGCACGGTATCGCTGCCGCAGCGCCCCCGGCTGATCGCGATCGAGGCTTCGGACTTGCAGGTGAGCGACCCGGCGCGACCATCGGTGATCCGGCTTACCGCGACGCTGCGCAACTACGCCGGCTACGATCTCGCGTACCCCGCGCTCGACCTCGTGCTGACCGACACGCGGGAGCACACCCTGGCGCGGCGCATCTTCCTGCCGTCGGAATATCTGGAGCGCGGCAAGGACATCGGAGCCGGGATTCCCGCGAACGCCGAGTTCACGATGCGCCTCGACATTGATACCGGCGACCTCGGCGCCGCCGGCTTCCGGCTCGATCTGCTGCCGGCACCGACGCGCTGATTTTCCCGCCCGGCTTGCGCCCTCGCGGGCCGCGCAGTATAGTGACGCGGCCTAAACGTTGCAGCGGGAGAGCGCGCAGTCAACTGCGCCGCCGTAGGCGTAACCACCCGGAACCGCTCAGGCACCAACACTGCTGCAGTGTGGCGACTCTGAAGAGCGGCGGCCCCCGCGATGCGAGCGAGGACCGCCCACCGAAGGGGCACGCGGCGTGACAATACTGCGCCGCAATCTCTCAGGTCACAGGACAGAGGGGTGAAGCTGGATAGCCGGCTTCACCCTTTTTTGTTTTCAGGACCGGACCCGTGCTCAAGCAGACGCCGCTCAATGCCGTGCACCGCGGGATGGGGGCGAAGATGGTGGAGTTCGCGGGGTGGGAAATGCCGCTGCATTACGGCTCCCAGATCGAGGAGCACCACCGCGTGCGGCGCGACGCCGGCATGTTCGACGTCTCGCACATGCTGGCGGTGGACGTGTGCGGGCAAGGCGCGCGCGCATTCCTGCGGCGGGTACTCGCCAACGACGTCGCGAAGCTCGAGGCGGCGGGCAAGGCGTTGTATACCTGCATGCTGAACGAGGCGGGCTGCGTGCTCGACGACCTGATCGTGTATTGCCTGGCCGAGGACCGGTTCCGGCTGGTGGTGAACGCGGGCGCTGCGGAGAAGGATGGCGCATGGCTGCGGCGGCAACGCGACCGCCTCGCCCCGGCGCTCCTGCTCGAGCCGCGCCGCGATCTCGCCATCATCGCGGTGCAGGGCCCGCGCGCGCGGGAGAAGACGTGGAGTGCAGCCCCGGCGCTGCGCACCGCGACCGAGGCGCTCGCGCATTTTCAGGCGGAGGAGGCGGGTGGCATGATGGTGGCACGCACCGGCTACACCGGGGAGGACGGCTTCGAGATCGTGCTGCCGGCGGGTGGCGCGCCCGGGCTGTGGCGCGCGCTGCAGGAAAAGGGCGTCGCACCGGCGGGTCTCGGCGCGCGCGACACCCTGCGCCTGGAAGCCGGCATGAACCTCTACGGGCAGGACATGGACGAGACCGTGAATCCGCTCGAGTCAGGGCTCGCGTGGACGGTTGACCTGAAGCCGGGTCGCGATTTCATCGGCAAGGCCGCGCTGGAGGAGAAGCCCGCCGCGCGCCAGCTCGTCGGCCTCGTGCTGCTCGACAAAGGCGTGATGCGCGGCCATCAGAATGTGCTTTGCGCTGCCGGCGCCGGGGAAATTACGAGCGGCGGGTTTTCCCCCACGATGAACCGCTCCATCGCGCTCGCGCGCGTGCCGGCCGGCGTGCGTCCTGGCGACGACATGAAGGTCGAGGTGCGCGGTCACTGGCTGCGCGCGAAGGCCGTGAAGCCGCCGTTCGTGCGCAACGGTAAAGTGTTGATACCCATCTAAGCGGATCATGATTCATGATGTGCTGATTGAAGAATAGCGCCCTGCTGGAGAATACGATGACTACGCCTGACGACTTGAAGTACACCAAGAGCCACGAGTGGGTGCGGCAGGAAGCCGACGGCACGGTGACCGTCGGCATCACGTTCCACGCGCAGGAGCAGCTGGGCGACGTGGTGTTCATCCAGAACCCGGAAGTCGGGCGCCGGGTGAGGCAGGGCGAGGAGTGTGCCGTGATCGAATCGGTCAAGGCGGCGGCCGATATCTACGCGCCGGTATCCGGCGAAGTGATCGCCGCCAGCCAGGAGGTCGTGGACAAGCCGGAACGGGTGAACCAGGACCCGTACGCGGCGTGGCTGTTCCGCATCAAGCCCGGTGACCGCAGCGAGCTCGGCGGGCTGCTCGACGCCGCGGCATACCGGGAGCTCGCCGAATCGGAAAAGCGCTGATTAGCGTGCCGTTTATCCCGCACACGGACGAGGATATCCGCGAGATGCTCGCGGCGATCGGCGTCGCCTCGATCGAGCGCCTGTTCGACGAGATCCCGCGCGAGTTGCGCGGCGGCGCGCTCGCGGGGTTTCCGCCCGCACTCGGCGAAATGGAGATCGCGCGGCTCATGCGCGGCCGCGCCGAGCGCGACGGCACGTATCTCAACTTCATCGGCGCCGGCGCCTACGAGCATCACATCCCGGCGGCGGTGTGGCAGGTCGCCACGCGCGGCGAGTTCTACTCGGCGTACACCCCCTATCAGGCGGAAGCGAGCCAGGGCACGCTGCAGTTGCTCTACGAGTACCAGACCATGATGGCCTCGCTCGTCGAGCTCGACGTCACCAACGCGAGCCTCTACGATGGTGCCTCCGCGCTGGCGGAGGCGGTGCTGATGGCGGTGCGCGCGCACAGGTCGTCTAGGAAAGTCCTGGTGCCGCTTACCGTGCACCCGGCATGGCGCAAGGTGGTGCGGACCCTCGTGCGCAACCAGGGCATCGAGCTCGTCGAGGTCCCGTACTGCAGCGAATCGGGTCACACGCTGCCGGGCGCGCTGGCGCGCTTCGAGGGCCGGGATTTCGCGGCGCTGGTGATACCGCAGCCCAACTTCTTCGGCGTGCTGGAACCGGTGGACGAGCTGACCGACTGGGCGCGCGCCGGCGGCGCGCTCGCGATCGCGACGGTGAATCCGACCGCGCTCGCGCTGCTCAAGCCGCCCGGGAAGTGGGGCGGGCGCGGCGCCGACATCGCAGTGGGCGACGGCCAACCGCTCGGCGCGCCGCTCGCGGGCGGCGGCCCGTACTTCGGCTTCATGGCGTGCCGCAGGGACCTCGTGCGCCAGATGCCGGGGCGCATCGCCGGCGCGACCGTGGACGCCGAGGGCCGGCGCGGCTACGTGCTCACGTTGCAAGCGCGCGAGCAGCACATCCGCCGCTCCAGGGCGACCTCCAACATCTGCACCAACCAGGGACTGATGGTCGCGGCGGCCACGATCTACATGGCGCTGCCCGGGCCGGACGGGCTCGCGGCGGTCGCGCGCGCGTGTCACGCCAACACGCTCGCGCTGGTTTCCCGCCTCACCGCCGTCGGCGGCGTTGCGCGGGCGTTCAGTGGCGCGATCTTCCACGAGGCGGTGATCCGGCTGCCGGTGCCGGCGGCGCCCGTGTTGAATGCGCTCAAGGCGCAGGGCATACTGGGAGGTCTGAATCTCGCGCACGATTATTCCGGGCTCGGGCATGCGCTGCTGGTGTGTGCCACCGAGGCGAGAAGCGAGGAGGACCTGGCGCGCTACGCGGAACACCTGGCGCGCATCGTCGGCAGGCGCACGCGCCCCGCGGCGGGTGCCCTCAAGCCCGGGTCGAAAACCTGATTTCACGGCTGCCAGTGCTGATCTTCGAGTTATCGAGACCCGGGCGGCGCAACGCGGCGCAGGCGCCCGCCGCGGGCGTTGAAGCCAGCGGGATTCCCGCCCGCTGCCTGCGCACGCAACCGCTGCTGCTGCCGGAGGTCTCGGAGCTCGACGCGGTGCGGCATTACACGGCGCTGTCGCAGAAGAACTACTCGATTGACACGCACTTCTATCCCCTCGGCTCGTGCACCATGAAGTACAACCCGCGGGTGTGCAACGAGCTCGCGATGCTGCCGCAGTTCCGCGCGCGGCACCCGGGGGCGCCGGACGACACCGGGCAGGGCTTCCTCGCGTGCCTGTTCGAGCTGCAGGAGATGCTGAAGAGCGTGACCGGCATGACGCAGGTGAGCCTTGCGCCGATGGCGGGCGCGCAAGGCGAGTTCGCCGGAGTCGCGATGATCCGCGCCTATCACGATTCGCGGGGGGATGCGCCGCGCGGGGAGATCCTGGTGCCCGACGCCGCCCACGGCACAAACCCGGCTTCCGCCGTGATGTGCGGCTACACCGTGCGCGAGATCGCGACCGACGCCGACGGCAACGTGGAGGTGGCGGCGCTGAAGGCGGCCGTCGGGCCGCGCACCGCGGGCTTGATGCTCACCAACCCCTCCACGCTCGGGGTGTTCGAGCGGCACATCCTGGAGATCAGGGACATCGTGCACGGGGCGGGCGGGCTGCTCTATTACGATGGGGCGAACCTCAATGCCATACTCGGCAGGGTCACGCCCGCCGACATGGGCTTCGACGTGATCCACATCAATCTGCACAAGACCTTCTCCACGCCGCACGGCGGTGGCGGCCCCGGCGCCGGCCCGGTCGGCGTCAACGCGAGACTCGCGCCGTTCCTGCCGCTGCCGGTGGTGGGGCGGGCGAAGGACGAGTACCGCCTGCTCGGCGAGCGCGACCTGCCGCTCTCGATCGGCCGCCTCGGGGCGCACCTGGGCAACGCCGGCGTGCTGCTGCGGGCGTACGTGTACATGCGCATGCTCGGCGCGCGGGGCATGCAGCGGGTGGCGGATTTCGCCACGCTCAACGCCAACTACCTCATGGCGGAGCTCGCGAAGGCCGGTTTCGAGGTCGCGTTTCCGCGGCGGCGTGCGAGCCACGAGTTCATCGTCACGCTGAAGCATCTCAAGGAGAAAACCGGCGTCACCGCGATGGACGTCGCGAAGCGCCTGCTCGACAAGGGCTTTCACGCGCCGACCACATACTTCCCCCTGCTCGTGCCGGAGTGCCTGCTGATCGAGCCGACCGAGACCGAGTCGAAGCAGACGCTGGACGCGTTCGCCGCGGCGATGAAGGAAATCCTCGAAGAGGCGCGGCGCGATCCGCAGCGGGTTAAAAGCGCGCCGCACGCAACGCCGGTGCGCCGGCTGGACGAGGTGAAGGCCGCGCGCGAGCTCGACCTCGCCTGGAGACCGGTGAACCGTGAACGGTGAGCCTGAACGGTGCCGGGAAAACCCTTATAAGGGAAAGACCGGGCTCGGGCGCGTCTGGAACGCGCTCTTCTACTCGATGGAGGGCTTGTGCGCGGCCTACCGGCACGAGGACGCGTTCCGCCAGGAGGTGCTGCTCGCGGCGATCCTCATCCCGCTCGCGCTGGTGCTGCCGGTCGGCGGGGCCGGCAGGGCGCTCATGATCGGGGCCGTGCTGCTGGTGCTGATCGTCGAGCTGCTGAATTCCGCGGTCGAGGCCGCGGTTGACCGTATTTCTCTGGAAAACCACCTGCTCGCCAAGCGCGCCAAGGACATCGGCAGCGCCGCTGTGATGCTCTCCCTCGTTAACGTGCCGGTGGTGTGGCTGCTGGTGCTCTTCGGCTGACGAAACCAGCCGGGGTCGAATCACGACTCACGATTCACGCTTTTTTCAGGCTGTCGCGGATTTCCCGCAGCAGCACGATGTCCTCCGGCGGGGCGGCCGGTTTCTTCTCTTCCTGCAGCTTGAGCTTGTTGATGGCGCGTATCAGGAGGAACACGGCGAATGCAATGATGACGAACGAGATGACGGTATTGACGAAAACGCCGTAGTTGAAGGTGACCGCGCCGGCCTTCTGGGCGGCGTCCACCGTGAGGTAGGGACCGGCCTGGGCACCCTGCCTGAGCACGACGAACAGGTTGGAAAAATCCACCCGGCCGAGCAGCAGCCCGATCGGCGGCATGATCACGTCCTTCACCAGCGAGTCAACGATCTTGCCGAACGCCGCGCCGATGATGATGCCGACCGCCATGTCCACGACGTTGCCGCGTACCGCAAATTCCCGGAATTCCTTTAGCATGAAGTTCTCCTCGAAGTGACCTGACTTGGCTCCGCAGCCCCGCCTTGCCGGCGGACGCGACCGTGTAACCGTCATTATCACGCGCGGTTATAATCCCGTGAACACTCCGTTTCACCCCCACCCGCCATGTCCACGCTCATCTGCGGCTCGATCGCCTACGACACCATCATGGTGTTCCGCGACCGCTTCAAGAACCACATCCTGCCCGACCAGCTGCACATCCTGAACGTGGCCTTCCTGGTGCCGGACATGCGCCGCGAGTTCGGCGGGTGCGCCGGCAACATCGCCTACAACCTCAAATTGCTGGGCGGCGAGCCGCTCATCATGGCGACGGTTGGCGACGACTACCTGCCGTACGATCAACGGCTGCAGGCGCTCGAGATCCCGCAGCGGCACGTGCGCCGGATCGCCAACACTTTCACCGCCCAGGCCTTCATCACCACGGACCTCGACGACAACCAGATCACGGCATTCCATCCCGGCGCCATGAACCATTCGCACGAGAATCACGTGCACGAGGCGAACGGCGTCAAGCTCGGGATCGTCGCCCCCGACGGCCGGGAGGGCATGCTGCAGCACGCGCGCGAGTTCCACGCCGCGGGCATCCCCTTCGTGTTCGATCCGGGCCAGGGCCTGCCGATGTTCGGCGAGGCGGAGCTGATGGAATTCCTGCGCATGGCGAGCTACGTCACGGTCAACGAC
>DAIDBG010000122.1 GCA_027310225.1 bacterium
TCCTTGTCCTTGCGGCGCTGGTCGCGGTGCTTGAGCGAGGCGAACTCGAGCGCCTTGAGGACCAGGGAGATCCCCGCCCCGTCCCGCGCGATCCGGCCTCTGGCGACGCTCACGGCTCACCCTGCGGCCTCTCGGCACGCCCATGGTTTACGGCGCGGCTCGGCGAGCGCAGACCGCAGACGAACGCCGGGTTCGCCGCGATCCGAAGCAGGTGAAGCAATACGCCGATCTCACCGCTTCGCGGGAACCGGGGTCAGCGCGAGTTGGTCCGGACCAGCCTGGCTTGAGGCGGCAGGAATACGTAGCCCTCGTCCTTCGCATCGGCCACGCATCCTTCGTATTCCTTGTAGCCCGCACGCGATTCGGCGATCACCGCCCGTTCCGTCGTCAGGCGCTGCCACCGCCACCGACGGTCCTGATCCACGTAAAAACGCCAGATGCAATTGATGGGTGCATTCCTCCTTGGCTCAACTATACGCCAATCTGGCGCGTGCAGCAGCCCACGCGGACCGTCAAGTCCGCGTGGACTGCTGAAGCAAAACCGCCTGAAGTCGGGACAAAGTCCGACAAACCCCTATGCGCTCCTGAACTTCGCCAGCCGCGCGAAGACGATGGCGGTGAACGGCAGCGCAAGCCCGATCAGAAGCTGCACGACGAGCAGCTCGCCCAGCTGGCTGTAGTCCGCCGGCACCTGCACCGCGCCGCCCGCCTGGTCGCGCACCGCGCGCGTGACGATGAACACCTGGTTCAGGTACTTGGTGCCGAGCTGCGCGGCCGAGAGCGCGAGGTTGGTGAAGGAAGCCATGATCGCGAAGTACGTGGCCTTCAGGTTCTGCGGCGCCGAGTTCGCGATCCACGCGAGCATCGGGATCATCGCGATCTGCCCGAGCGGGGACTCGAGCGCGGTGTTCACCAGCACGATGAAGCGCGCGTCCACCACGCCGCCCGTCATCGCCGCGGTCCACAGGTGCAGCCCGTAGTACAGGCCGACGATCGGCAGCGACAGCACCGTGCCGATCACCGTGAGGAAGCCCACGACGTAGGCGATCGAGCGCTCGGCCATGAAGCGGCGGAAGATGAACATGCCGAGCAGCGTCAGCGCGCTGGCGATGAGCGAGAGCACCGACAGGAAGCGCTGGTCGAAGCCGAGCGCGTCAATCATCCACCAGGTGAGGCCCTCGCCGGTGGAAGGAACGGCGCGGAAGAAGAACACCACGACCGCGGTACCGATGAGGGTCGCGCGCGCCTCCGCCTCGAGCTCGCGCGTGAGCCGCGCGATCAGGAAGCTGACGATCGCGAGCGAGCCGAGAAAGATCACTTCCTGGTTCCAGGCGAACCGGCTGAAGCCCATGCCGAGCGTGAAGGCGACGAAGGCGAGGCTGCCGCCGAGGATCCACCAGTTAGGCGCCGGTTGTTCCCCTGGTCCTTCGAGGAGCTTGCGCGCCTGGAGCGCATCCATGCCATGACCGATCAATCGCCGCAGCTCCTGGCGCCTTAACAGGTAGGCGAGCGCAACGCCCGCGACCGAGATCAGCGGAATCACCAGCGCCATCGTGTAGATCTGGCGGTAGATCACCACCTTCTGCGCTTCCGAGAGCTTCTCCACGTCGGCGAAGAGGTAGAGGTTGACCGCCGCGACCAGCGCGAGTCCGCCGATGAGCGCCACCCGCCCCAGCGTCTGCATGGTGGTGTTCATGAGCTTGCGCCGCTCCGGCGGGACCGGCCGCCCGTCCGCACCCACGCGCGGCACCGCCTCCACCGTCATCGCGTCCGCCACCACGTCCTGGAGCACGTAGCCGATGGGCGCGAGCAGCGCCGAAAGCACGAACCAGGCCTCGGCCGGCATTACCGCCGCCATCGCCGCGCGGTCGGTGAGCAGCCCCACCATGATCGCGAGGCTCACCGCGATCAGCCCCGCGCCGAGGAACACGAGCCAGCTCTTCCAGCGCCAGACCAAGTCCACGAGGTGGCCGAGCGGCATCTTGAGCACCCACGGGATGCCGGCCCAGAAGCCGAGCGCGGCGAGGAAGGCGGCGGAGAGCCCGAGGTAGTCCTTCACGAAGAAGGTGCCGACGATGCCGGTCAGCCCCGAGATTCCGTAGGCGGTGTAAACCATCAGCGGCGGAAGGTAGGAGAGCCGCAGCTCCCGCGCGAGCTCGAGAATATTGCGGTCAATCCAGCGCCAAACGGGACCGAGCATGAGGGAAGAGGGCAAGGAGCTCATGGTTTCAGGTTCAGGGTCCGTTGTGCAACTCTGAACTCTGAACTTTGAACCTTGAACAGGACGTTCGTCGCCGCGTCACCGCGTCACCACGTCATTCCTTCATCCTTCATCCTTCCGGCCGGGCCCGCCACGGCACACGGGCGGCGCCAGCGGAAAGCGTGAAAGTATAGTCGAAGCGCGCGCCCGGCGCGCAGCCGGTGTTGACAACCCCGGGCAGGTGATTCATAAACGGGCCGCGCGCATCACAACATGGAGGAGACAGCCATGCATCACGTTCCGGGTCGGTTTCTCGCGTACGCATTCGCTGCAGCGTGGGCCCTGTACCAGGGGACGGCGGCGGCCCAGGGCACGGCGGGCTATCCCAGCCGGCCGATACGCCTGATCATCGCCAACACCACCGGGACCTCGGTTGACACCCTGAGCCGGGTGATCGCCACCAGGCTCGGCGAGGAACTCGGCCAGCAGATCGTCGCGGACAATCGCGCCGGCGCCGGCGGCACCATCGGCGCCGAGATCGCGGCGCGCGCGGCGCCCGACGGCTACACGCTGCTGATCAGTTCGACCGGCATGCAGGTCATCGCGCCCCAAATCTACAGGAAGCTCAACTACCAGCCGGTCAGGGACTTCGAGGCGATCTCGCTGCTCGCGATCACGCAAAACATCATGGTGGCGAACCCCGGCCTGCCGTTCCGCGGCGTGAAGGACGTGCTCGCCTACGCCAAGGCAAACCCGGGGAAGCTGCGCATGGCGAACGCCGGCGCCGGCTTCCAGAGCCATCTCGCGGGGGTGCTGTTCGCGTACATGGCCGGAATAGAAGTGCTGCACGTGCCGTACAAAGGCGGCGCCTCGCTGATCGCGGTGATCGGCAACGAGGCGCAGTTCACGATCGCGCCGGGCCCGGCGGTGATGGGCCACGTGCGCGGCGGGCGGCTGCGCGCCCTGGCGACCGGCGGCGAGAAACGCTCCCCGCTCATGCCCGAGCTGCCGACCATCTCGGAATCCGGTGTGCCCGGCTTCGTTTCCACCGGCTGGTCGGGCCTGATGGCGCCGAAGAAAACACCCGGCCCCATCCTCGCCAGGGTGCGCACGGCTCTCGTGAAGACGATCAACGACCCGGGCACGCGCAAGCTGCTGGAGAATCAGGGCGCCGAGCCGGTGACCAGCACGGGCGCGGAGCTCCTCAAGCTGATCGAGGAGGACTACCAGCGCTTCAGCCAGGCGATCAAGATCGCCGGGCTGAAGGTCGAATAGCCGGGCTGGACCGTCGGGATGCCGCAAAGAACGAGCGCATCCGGCGGCCCTGCCGTCGGCACCGGGATCACCGGCAACACCCCCGCTTGCGCCCGCCCCCCGCCTGCGCCAAACTGGACGCAGAAAAAACTCAGTGCACTGCGGCCAGGGTGCCCATAGCTGGCCCAAGAAACGGAGGAGCCCCATGAACAAGCCGACTTTTGCCGGCCTCGCACTGGCGTTCGCACTCATGCCCGCCGCAGTCCTCGGGCAGGCTTATCCTGCCAAGGCCATCCGCGTGGTCGTGCCGTTCCCGCCCGGGGGCACGTCCGACATCATCGGGCGCACGCTCGGGCAAAGGCTGAGCGAGGCGTGGGGCCAGCCGGTGATCATGGACAACCGCGCCGGCGTCGCCGGCAGCATCGGCGCGGCGGCCGCGGCGAAAGCGCCGCCCGACGGCTACACGCTGCTGGTGGGCAACGTCGGGCCGGTGGCCATCAACAACCAGATTTACAAGGCGGTCGGCTACGACCCGCTCAAGGACTTCACGCCGATCACGCTGGCCGTGACGGCCCCGCAGCTCGTCGTGGTTCATCCGTCCGTGCCGGCGAAGACGTTCAGGGAGTTCAACGCCCTGGTGAAGAAGTACCCGGGCAAGATCAACTACGGTTCCAGCGGCCCGGGAAGCATTTCGATGCTCTCGGCCGAGCTCTACAAGCGCATGACCAAGACGGACATGCTGCACGTGCCGTTCAAGGGCTCGGCGCTGATCACCATCGCGCTGCTCTCGGGCGAGGTGGATGTCGTTTTCTCCGACATGGCGGTGGTGCTGCCGCACGTGCAGGCCGGCAAGCTGAGGGCGCTCGCGGTCACCGGACCCAAGCCGACCCCGCTCGTCCCGGGCGTGCCGACCGTCGCGGAATCCGGAGTGCCGGGCTTCGAGATGACCAGCTGGTGGGGCATGCTGGGACCCGCCGGAATTCCACAGCCGATCGTGACGCGGCTCAACACGGAGCTGACGCGCATCCTGCGGCTTGCCGACGTCCAGAAGACCTTCGCCACCCTCGGCGTGGACGCTGCGACCAGTTCGCCCGAGGAACTGGGAGCCCTGATCAAGACCGAAGTCGTCAAATACGCCAAGCTGATCCAGGACATCGGCATCGAGAAGCAGTGAGGCGTGAGCGCCAGCCGGCGACTTGCCGCGGGGCGATTGAATGCCTCAGGGACTACCTCGGTGAGCGCAGCCTCGCTTCGCTCAGGGGCACCGGCACGGTGGGCTACATGGCGCTCAACGCCACCGGCCTCGACGACGCGCGCGGGCGGTTGAAGCGCCACGGTGTCGCCTACCGCGAGCGCGAGCCGTGCCGGCGGTCGGCTTGCACCAGGTGTTCTTCGAGGACCGGGGGGCGTCACCATCGAGCTGAACTTCCCAGCGGCAGGGGCGGCCGCCTGAAGGATGAAGGCGGAAGGATGACCGTCGCGCGCCGCGCGATCACGACATGTCCCGACCTCACGTTACCTTTGGTCGGAACTCCAAATAGACGATTCAGACACCTGACCGACCGGACGTCAGTGTAAGGTCGGGGCTCTTGCGCCACCCGCGAAGCGGGGATCATCCTTCCACGTTCATCCTTCATTCTTGGCCTGCGCCTATGCGTGCACTGGTGATTGGAGGGTCCTTGGGCGGTCTGCTCTGCGCAAACCTGCTGGCGCGGGCGGGCTGGGACGTTCACGTCTTCGAGCATGCCTGACTTTTTCTCACGGATGACGTGAATTTTGATCGCCCGGCGGAGCGGAACCAGGACCGCCCCTTCCGTATCCAATCCAACAGACAGCAACCAGAGTAAGAGGATTACCATGACACCGGAATATCGCCGTTACCCGACACCCCATGAGGTGCTCGCGGTCGAGCAGGCTGCGCGGCGCGCGCGGGCGGAGGAGTTTCGCCGCCTGCTCACCGTGGCCGCACGGAAGCTGAAGGCACCGGTCGCGCACGCTGCCGATGCGCTCGCCCGCAGGTTCCGCCGCGCGCACGCGCCAGTGCGGCGCGGCGTGTAGCGCAAGCCCTACAAGGGAGCAGACCATGACTACATCGTTCTGGAAAAACGCCGCCGCTTCGCTGCCGCCCGAGATGCGGCGGCGCTACGCGGCGGATTTCGCGGCGGCGGAGCGCTTCGAGCCCGC
The DNA here is from genome assembly GCA_027310225.1 of bacterium. Lineage (GTDB taxonomy): Bacteria > Pseudomonadota > Gammaproteobacteria > Burkholderiales > SG8-41 > SG8-41. The sequence goes on from DAIDBG010000122.1 coordinate 5,639, forward strand.
GCTCGACCTCGTCATCGAGGCCTGCGGCCGCGCCCGGAGCGTGCTTGCGAAGAGCTTCGCGAAGAGCTGCCAGGCCGCGGCACGCTCACTGCGTGCGGCGGCGCGGATTCTTGACACCGTGGCGCGGCGCCTCACGCTCACGCACTGAGAGCCGCGCCGGCACCGAATGTCCGGCCGCCCGCGGTCCAGTCGAAGCTTCCCCTCCTCCAGCTTCGGCCCCGCGGGCGGCGGACACCTCCTTCAACAACCGGTATCTCGCCTGCGGGGAGCTTTTCGTTCCCGTGCTGCATACCGGTCACGCATCTCCGACACCCCACTCCCGCCAGCCGTTGAGCAGCGGAAAGTAGAGCCCGAGCCGGATCGGCCGCGCATCGAGCCCGCGCATGAGCGCGGCGTACTGTTCGAGCTGCGGGCGGTAGCGCTCCTGCTCGCGGTCGAGGAACGCCTCGACGTCGCCCCCTTCGTGCACGCCAGTCTTGTAGTCCACGATCCAGCGCGTGCCGCGCTCGTCCACGAACGTGCGGTCCATCGCGACGCTCACGATCTCCGCGCCCGCCACGCCGGTCAGCCGCAGCTCGGAGCGGGCGTCGCCGTGCGCGCCCAGCACCCAGTGGCCGCGCTCATCCGCGAGGCACGCGGCAAGCGCGTCGTGCGCGCGCGCGACTGCCCCCTTCATTTCCGTGTCGGGAACGCCGAGCCGCGCGAGGTCGCGGGCGAACACCTCGCGCAGCGAGGCGACCCGGGCGCCGTCCCATCCTGCGGTCCCCTCGTCGGCGACCGCCTGGAGATAGCGGTGCACCACCGTCCCGACGTGCTTCGCGGTCTCGGAGGCCCACGAGAACTCGACGTGCTCGTGGGGGTCCCCGGCGCGCGGCAGCGCGGCCGGCGCGCGCCACGCAAGTCCTCCGGGCGCGGCGGGCGGGCGCCAGCCGGAAACCGCGCGCCGGATCGCCGCCGGCTCCGTGTCCGCTTCCGGCGGCGCGGCGGCGGCAACCTCCCGCTCCGCCCGCTCGAATTCCGGCGCGACGACCTCCCAGAGCCGCCTGAGCAGCGAGCGGGGATGCGGCCTCGGATCGCCTTTGGCATTCGGCTTCGCGTGCCCGACCAGGTGCAACCGCGCTTTCGCGCGCGTGGCGCCGACATAGAGCAGCCGCGCCGCCTCGTGCTCGTGCTTGATGCCGTCGAGCCTGGCGAGGTAGCGGTAGATCGCGTCGCCCTCCTGCGCGCTCTCCCTGACCGGCGCAAGCAGCAGGTCGGTGCCGCCCCGCGCTCCGGGCCGCTCGAGCCAGGCGAGCAGCTTCGGCTCTTCCGAGCGCGGCGCGTAGCCGAGTCCGGGCAGGATCACCGTGTCGAACTCGAGCCCCTTCGCCTTGTGGATCGTCATCACCTGGACCCACTTCGCGGCCGGATCGGCGTCCGGCACCGCGAACAGTCTGTCGACCCGTTCCTCGAGCAGCTCGAGGTCGGCGAGGCCGCCGCCTTCCTCCAGCTCATCGAGGAGATCGAGAAACACGGAGGCATCCTCGAGGTCGGCTTCGTCCTCGGCGCCGGCCGGGCCGCCGAGCGCCAGCCATGCACCCTCCACCCAGCGCCGCAGCGGCTCGCGACAGCGGCGAGCCAGCGCCGCGCCGAGCACCTCGCGCGTTCGGGCGAGGCGCGCCTGTCCGTCGGCCGAGAGGTGCCCGAAACGGACGATGTCGTTCATCAGTTCCCACACGGTCGCCGCGGTGCTGTCGCGCACGAGCGCGTCCAGGTCGGCGAGCGTAAGCCCGCACCACGGGGCGCGCAATACCGACAGCCACGCGATGCGGTCGGCGGGATGGACCAGCGCCCGGGTCAATGCGAAGAGGTCTTGCACCAGGGCCCGGTGGCCGAGGGCCTCGATCTCGATCGCCTGGAAGCGGATGCCCGCGCGCTTGAGCTGCGGCGCGATCGCCGCAAGGTGCGTCCGGCTGCGCACCAGGATCGCGATGGTCTCTGCCGGGCGCTCCGCCCGCACCGCCTCGACCAGCGCCACGACTCGCCGCGCTTCCGCCGCGCGGTCGGCGTCGGTCAGAGCGTGCATCACGACCGCCTGCCCCGGAAGCGCCGGGTCGTAGGCGACGCATTCGACGTACGGCACCGCTCCGCTCGCGAGATCCTCCTCGTCCGGGAGCACCCGCGCGAACGCCGCGTTCACCCAGCGCACGATGCCCTCGTGCGAGCGGAAATTCACCGTCAGCGTCAGCGGCTCGAGAATGACGGCCCCGACGCCCTCGCGCCGCGCGCGCAGGTAGAGCCCCACCTCGGCCTCGCGAAAGCGGTAGATGGATTGCATCGGGTCCCCCACCAGGAACAACGTCCTGCCGTCCCCCGGCTGCCAGCCCGCCGTCAGGCGCTCGAGCAGCTCGTACTGGGAAAGTGAGGTGTCCTGAAACTCATCGAGCAGGATGTGCCGGATGCGGTAATCGAGCGCAAGCGCCAGGTCGGTCGGCGCATCGGGTTCGCCGAGCGCGCGCACCGCCGCCTGGGCGACCGCCGCGAAATCCGCTTCTCCGCGCTCGCGGAACAGCAGCTCGAGCTCGGCGACCGCGACCGGCAGCAGCCCCACCAGCGCGTCGACGACTTCCCACTGCTCCTGCGTGTAGGAAGCCGGCGGCAGCTCGCGCGTGACATGCAGCGCCTCGATGAACGTGCGGTGCGCCGCCAGGGTCTTCATCAGCGCCTCGAACCGCTGCTTGGCGTCCTCACGCCGCCGGCGCTCGGGGCCCTTCGACCCGGTCGCGGCCGGAAAGCCCTGCCGCGCGTTGACGCCGGCGCGCAGCTCGCCTTCCCTCGTCAGCAGCAGCTCGGCGATCCCGCGCCACTGATCGGCATCTCCCGGCGCCGCGCCGGGGAGCGCCTGCAGGTGGCGGCACGCAAGGATCGGCGACGCCGCTTCCGCGATCGCGAGGTTATCCGCGGCGAAGGCGGCCAGCGCCGCGATCTCCCCGTGCAATTCCACCGGGCAGTGCGCCGCGACGCTGCCCAGCGCATCGCGAACGAGGCTGGCCAGGGCCGCCTCCAGCGTCTCGCGCCGGATGCGCCGGGAATCCGGGTCGGCGACGTGGCGCAGCCACTGGTCGCGCCGGGCGAGCATTGCCGCGATCAGCTCTTCCGCCCGCGCGACGTTGTTGTCGAGATACGGCAGGATGCGCGCCACTTGCGGCGCGCGCGCATCGCCCGCATCCAGCGCCGCCAGCGTGCGGCGCGCGGCTTCGGCGTGCAGCGCCGC
>DAIDBG010000128.1 GCA_027310225.1 bacterium
GACTAGGGCCGCTGCCTGCCGCGACGAACGGGTGCCTCGGCACAACGCTACGATCTCCCTCTGCACCACCCGATCCGCCCGGCGCAATCTCCTGCTTCGCCCGGACGGCCACCGAAACGCGCAGTGGAACGGAGATGGCGACGATCCGCGTACTGACGGAAAACGACATTCCCGGCGTCGCCGCTCTGTTTGCGCGCGTCTATCCGGATTACCGCTGGCGCTCCCAAGCGGCGTGCGAATCCTATTTCTACGAGATGTTTTTCGACAATCCGTGGCGCGGCCTCGATCTGCCCTCGTGGGTGGCTGAGGAGAACAACCGCGTCACCGGCTGCTACGCGATGATTCCGCGCCCGATGAGCTTCCGCGGGCGCCCGATCCGCGTGGCGGTGGGCTGCCAGATCATGGTTGACCCGGAGCGGCGCCGCAGCCTCACCGCGCTTCAGCTCGCGAAAGCGTGCATCTCCGGGCCACAGGACCTTACGCTCGCCGATGGCGCGACCGATCAGACCCGCCACGGGTGGGTGGGCATCGGCGGCGCGGCGCCGCTGCTCAACAGCCTGCACTGGACCCGGCCGCTGCGCCCCGCCCGCTTCGCGCTGTCGCTCCTGGAAGAGCGCGCTGCCTTTCCCCGCCTCCTCACGCTCGCGGCGCGTCCGCTCGCCGCCGCAGCCGATGCGCTGGCGCTGCGGTTGCGTCCCAACCGGCTCCTGCGCGAAGAGAGCGAGTTCGTCGAGGAAACGCTGCACCCCTCCACGATGCTGGCGCACTTGCCGGACGTTCTGAGCGGCTACGCGCTGCAGCCGGTGTACGACGCGCGCACGCTTACCTGGCTGCTCGGGCAGGCGGCGCGCAAGACGCGCCACGGTACCCTGCGCGCGCAGGCGGTGCGCGACCGCGAGCGCCGCCTGATCGGCTGGTACCTCTATTACCTGCTCGCCGGCAAGGCGAGTGAGGTGGTCCAGATCGCGGCGGTGCCCGGCGCGTTCGACCACGTGCTGCGGTGCCTGTTGGTGGACGCCTGGCGGCACGGGGCGGCCGCGCTGCGCGGCCGCATAGACCCGCGCCACGCCAAGGAATTCTGCGACCGGCATTGCTGGCTGCGCACCGACGGCACCTGGACCCTGGTTCATTCCCACCACCCGGACATCATGGACGCCATCCATCAGGGCGACGCCTTTCTCAGCCGTCTCGAGGGTGAGTGGTGGATGCGGTTCCTCGCCTACCCGAGGTGGCTGCCCGCCGCGCCGGAGGTCGAGGCCGGCGCTACGCACCCTGCTCCGCCGGCGTTCTCGCGCGCTCCGGCGCGAGCGGAAACACACGCGATCCCCCCCGTCGCGAAATGAGCAGTCAAACGAGCTGATTGAATTCGTGTGTCTCGACGAGGTTCCGGTTAGGATAGGTGATGCGATCTTTCAGGCCGGTGCCACCGCGCCTCATCGAGCTCCCGGTGCTCGGAGGCAAGGAGGTCGAACAGCAGACGGTCGCACGGCCGGCCGTCTATCTGGTGGCATTGACGCTGCCTGCCGATGTAGCGGAATCCCAGGCGCTCTATGATGCGGAGGGACGGGTTATGCTCCGCGACCCAGGTATTGATGCTGTGCAGCCCGAGATCGCGAAACGCCAGGGTGAGGAACTTTGAGCCCGCGAGCGTGCCGTACCCCCGGCTGCGGAAGGATTTTTCCCCGGACGCCCCCCAGAACGTCGCAGTATTGACGGTGCGATCGACGCCGTTCAGTCCACAAATCCCGATGGGAACATCGTCCCGGTCCCCGGTATAGACTCTCAGGAAGTGCGTGTCCCGCTGCGCCATGATCTTGAGCAGCGCGGGCGTGACGATCTGGCGACCATTGCCGAAGTCGAGCCACTGGTAGTTCTCCTTCCGGGCGAGCCAGCCCGCGGCCAGCTCCACGATTCCCGGTTCGTCCAAGGGCAGCAGCTTCATGCGGTCACCCAGCGTCAAGGCCTCCGCGCATGATGCAAGGATGATCGAGTCTATTGACAGCGTTGCTGCATTTTCTGCAGCGACGAGTAGTCCGAATGGGAGCTGCCGCGACCGGGCTATTGCCCGGCGTCCACCCTTCTGGTCCGACCGGCGCAGGCTGGGCCGGACATGGCGGTTATCTTCGTCACAGGGCGCGGATAGATTGACCTAGGCCAGTGAAACCGGGAAACGGTTCGTTTGATGATTGACTTCGTTTTCCATCGTAGCGGCGTTGTTCTTCCTCGGTTCGAGAGGTTCCAGGCGGACGTCAGACGTTGGGGCTGGATGCGCAGCCTGTTCATGCGGCTCATGTCGGGACTGCGCCGCTACGCCGGCATTTACATCTGTCGAGTGGGCGTGCGGCCGCTCGCCAGGGATGCACCCGGGCCGGTGCTTCCGGGCGGTATCGAATTGCGCATCTTGCGGCCGCGGGAACTCCTCGAGGCAGCCGCGGATCCGGAGCTCCGCCTGGACCCCGATTTCGTCCGGGCCGCGCTGGCGCGAGGCGATATGGCCTTCGGTGCGTTCGAGGGAGAACGTCTGGTCGGCTATTCATGGCGCAGCTTCACCGCCGCTCCCCATTTCGAGGGCCTGTGGGCCGGAGTTGCCCGTCCCTATTTCTGTGGATACAAGGCGTTCACCCGGCCGTCCCATCGAGGCAGGCGCATCCATGTGGCGGTTGCGCTGTATTCTGACTCGTTTCTCCTGGAGCGCGGTTACACGGCCGAGGTGGGGCTCGTGGACCTATCTAACTTCGCCAGCCTGCGCACCGCCAAAGTCCTGGGCAGGCGACGGATCGGCTATGCGGGATACGTGAAGCTGTTCGGACGCTGCATCCCGTTCAGAACGCCGGCCGTCAAGAAGATCGGGCTCGAGTTGTTCGAGCGCGATTCAGTGACCCCCCGTAGCGGATCGCTGACGTCAGCCGCGTCCGCCCGGCGCGAGTCGGGTCCTGTCACGAAGTTGAGTACGGAATTGATTCAAAAGGACCACAGATAAGGCATGACGGATGCCGATGATCGTCGATCAACGCGGATACACTCGGACATGAGAAGGATGAATTCTGGCGGCGGTAATCGAGAGACAGAACATGAGGATGCGGTGCGGCAGCCGGCTTCTCTCCACTGGTCCCATCACGACCCGCTCGACGCGCGGGCTTGCTCCGGGCGGCGAGCGCGCAAGCCTGGCGCCGGATCCGGAGACCACCCCAGAGGCCATCGTCCAGGTTTACGCCGCCCGCTGCTCGGGCTGGCTCGGATATTTCGGCGTGCACACCTGGATCGCAGTGAAGCCGGCCGGGGCGAAGGCCTACACGGTCTATGAAGTGATCGAATGGCGCCTGCGCGGCAGTGGTTCGGCAGTCGCAATCCGGAAGCGCTCGCCTGATGCGCGCTGGGCCGGCAACGCGCCGGCGCTCCTGGCGGAGCGGCGCGGCGACGGCGTGGATGGGCTGATCGAGCGCATCGACAAGGCTGCCCGCGCATATCCTTACGCCAGCGCATACACCGTCTGGCCGGGACCCAATTCGAACACCTTTACCGCGCACGTCGCCCGCGCCGTTCCCGAGCTGGCGCTCGACCTGCCGCCGACCGCGATCGGCAAGGATTATCTCGGAGACCGCGTGGTGGCGAAGACGCCGAGCGGCAGTGGCTTGCAGGTGTCGTTCTACGGCTTGCTCGGCCTGATGATGAGCCGCGTCGAAGGCCTTGAAGTCAACGTGCTGGGACTGACCTTCGGGGTGGACCCGTTCGCGCCGGCCCTCAAGCTGCCGCTGGTCGGGCGCCTTGGCGCAAGCCGCGCAAACCATTCCGCCGCCTCTACATGCGTGCCCGCGGATCCCTCGTACGATGTTGCCCGTCACTACGCGCCTGGCGGAGGTGAAAGATGATCAACCTGATCTACAACAGCGAGAACTACTACGTGGTCGAGTATCCCGACGAGCGCGCGTACGAGGTGGTGGACAAGTGCAGCGCGCGCGCCACCTTCTTCCAGGGCGACGTTGCGGTCAGCTTCAGGGCGTCCCTGCGATGCGCAGTCGCCGAAGACGCCTCCGTCGAGCACGTTGACGAGTTCCTCGGCGGCTTCGACGTGCTGTTGACCTTCCCCGTGGCCGTCCACTGATCGGCGCACGCTACGCCCGGCGGCCTCGACCCCCTCCTCACCCGCCGTATTCCCAGGGCGTCTCCGCGATGGTGAGGGGCCGTACCGCCTCGGGGCACGCGGCCTCCACCACCCGCAGGATCACCAACGCATGGTCCCCGTCCGTGTCCACGATTTTCTCGACCTGGCATTCCAGGTGCGCGGGCAGGTTGGCCAGTATCGGAGCGGTGGTCTTTCCCTCGGCAAACGGTTCGCCGTTGATCGAGCCGTTCTCCGGGCGTGTGGGATAGAAGAACCTCCGGGCGATATCCTGCTGCGTGGCTCCCACGATATGGAGCGCCGCGATCCGGCTTTCCGAGAGGCACTTGAACACGTTGCTGTTCCGCTGGACCGCCGCCATGATCAGCGGCGGCTTGAAGGACATCTGCGACACCCAGGTGACCGTCGCGGCGCCGTAGTGTTCTTCATTGCGCGAAGTCAGCACGTAGATGCCGTTCGACAGCAGCCGCAACGTCTTCTGTCTGACTTTCGCGTCCATCGCGATTACCCCGGCTGTGCCGAGCGTTCGCCATAGACCGCTCCCTGATGCGATCTTTCGGGCCGGCGCCACTGTGCCTCATCGAGCTCACGGTGCTCGGAGGCCAGAAGATCGAACAGCAGACGATCGTACGGCCGGCCGTCTATGTAGTGGCATTGGCGCTGCCTGCCGATGAGCCGGAAGCCGAGGCGCTCTATGATCCGCCGCGACGGGTTATGGTCCACCGCCCACGTATTGATCGTATGCAGGCCAAGCTCCCGAAATGCCAGTGTTAAGAACTTGGAGCTGGCGATGGTCGAATATCCCCGGTTGCGGAAGGATTTCTCCCCCGACGCCCCCCAAAACGTCCCGCTTCTGAACGCGCGATCAACGCTGTTCAACCCGAGGATCCCGATGGGGACATCGTCCCGGTCCGCGGTGTAGATGCGCATGAAGTGCGTTTCCCGCTGCGCCATGATCTTGAGCAGCGCGGGCGTGATGATCGGCCGGCCGTTTCCGAAGTCCAGCCACTGGTGATTCTCCTTGCGGGTGAGCCAGCCCGCTACCAACTCAAAGTGTTCGGGCCGGTCCAGGGGCAGCAGCTTCATGTCTCGGCCCGTCGCCCGGCCGGCGAGACGGCCTCCGCCGGCCACAGCGACTCGTACGCGGCGAGCAGCTTCGGCGCCTCGTGGCGCCACTCGAGCTCGTTCTCCACGCGCCGGCGTCCATACTCGCCCATCTCGGCGCGCCGGGCGGGGTCGTCGAGCAATTCGACGGTCTTCGCCGCGAGATCGAGCGCGTCATTGCGTCGGGCGTAGAGCGACGCCCCCTGCGCCGAGCAGCGCCCCTCCGTGAGATCGAACTGCACGATCGGCTTGCCCAGCGCCATGTACTCCATGACCTTGTTCATGGTGGACTGGTCGTTCATCGCGTTGGCGACATCCGGGTTGACGCAGACGTCGGCGGTATTGAGCATCGCGAGCATCTCGCCATCCGGAACGCGCCCGGTGAAGGTCACGAACTCGGAGATGCCCAGCTCCTGCGCGAGCACTTTCATCTCCTCGAGCGAGGTGCCGCCGCCGACCAGTCCGAAGTGGACGTCGCGGCGCCCGAGATCGTGCACGATATGGCGCGCCGCGTGCAGCAGGTAGTCGATACCCTCCTGCCGGCCCATGACGCCGACGTAGCCGACCAGGTACCGCCGTCCCCGCTTGAGCCGCTCGTCGGGCGGCAGGATCCGCATACGCTCGAGGCACGGGCCGCTGCGCACGACGAACACGCGCTCGGGGGCCATGCCGCCGCGCCCGGTCGCGATGCGCCGGTACGAGTCGTTGGTCGCGATGGACACGTCGGCGGTGCGGAACGTCCAGCGCTCGAGCGCCAGCAGCAGCCGATGGAAGAACCCGCGCCGTCCGAACTTCGCCTCGTAGAGCTCCGGCCCGAGATCGTGATGGTCGAACACGAAGCGCTTGCCCAGCAGCTTGAATAACCCGCCGATCAGGAAGAACAGGTCGGGCGGGTTGCAGGCGTGGATAACGTCGAAGCCGCGCGTGAGCAGCACCCGCCAGGCGAGCACGAAGGTCCACGCGAGCGCGACGCCGTACTCGAGCGCGTAGCCGGCCGCCCCGGATGCCTCGAGCGGCAGGTCGTAGCGGAAAATGTCGATGCCCTCGATCGTCTCGAACTTGCGGTCGTATCCGCGCCCCGTCGGGCAGATGATGGCCACGCCGTAGCCGGCCCGCTGCAGTTCGCGCGCCTCCTGCCACACCCGGCGGTCGAACGGGCTGGGCAGGTTCTCGACCAGGATCAGGACTTTTTTCGTACGCTTCTCCCGCTAGACCCATTGGAACCACAGATGAACACAGATATACACGGATAGATTCAATTTGCTCGTATTCATCTGTGTGTATCTGCGTTTTATCTGTGGTTGCTTATTGATTGGCTTTCTCTCTGTGATCTCTGTGTTCTCTGTGGCTAATTGCATTTACCAGCAGATCCCTTCGTAGACCCCGGACACGGTGCGCGAATCGCAGACGCGCACGAAGTCCACGATGGTCTGGCCGTCCATCAACCGCCTCGGCACGTCGCAAAACTCGGGCGTGGCGTTGCCGATGACGATGGTGCCAGCGTGATCGAGCACCTCGTCGATGCTCGCCACCATCAGGCGCGAGATGTGCGGGATGCGGTGGAGGATGTAGTCGCGGTTGGCGCCGTGGATGCTGGCAAGCCGCACGTTCTCGTCGAACACGCGCAGGTCGTAGCCCTTGCCGATCAGCCGCTCCGCCAGCTCCACGACCGGACTCTCGCGCAGATCATCGGTCCCGGCCTTGAAGCTGAAGCCGAGAATGCCGACTTTGCGGTTGCCCTTCTCGATCACCGCCCGCACGCCGCGCTCGACCTGCTGCGCATTGCTGGGCAGGATCGCGCTGAGGATGGGCAGCGCGAGATCGAGCGTCTTCGCCCGATAGAGCAGCGCGCGCAGGTCCTTGGGCAGGCACGAGCCGCCGAAGGCGAAGCCCGGCTTGAGGTAGACCGGCGAAAGATTGAGCTTGGTGTCCTGGCAGAAGATGTCCATCACGCGATGCGCGTCGACCTCCAGGGCCTTGCAGATGTTGCCGATCTCGTTGGCGAACCCGACCTTGAGGGCGTGCCACGCGTTGTCCGCGTACTTGACCATCTCAGCGGTCTCGATGTCGGTGCGGACGAGCGGCGCCGCGATGCGGGCGTACAGATTCGCCAGCAGGTCGCCGCTCGCCGGGTTGACCTCGCCGATGACGGTTCTGGGCGGATTGAAATAGTCGTTGACAGCCGTCCCCTCGCGCAAAAACTCGGGGTTGATGCACACGCCGAACTCGACGCCCGCCCGCTTGCCGGAATACGCCTCGAGCGTCGGAATCACGACTTCGCGCATCGTACCGGGGAGCATCGTGCTGCGAATCGCCACCACGGGGGCCCCGTGATGGTCGCGCAGGACCGAGCCGATCTGCTCGCAGACCCGGCGCACGTAGGTCAGATCGATGTTGCCGTTGGACAGGCTGGGCGTGCCCACGCAGACGAGCGCGAGATCGGTGTAGCGGATCGCGGCGGCGATGTCCGTCGTCGCCGACAGGCGGGCCGCGGAGACCTCGTGCCGGATCATCTCGCCGACGTCCTGCTCGATGACCGGCGTCCTGCCGCTATTGATAAGGTCGACCTTGAGCCGCTCGCTGTCGACGCCGATCACCTCGTGGCCGGCACGGGCGAGGCAGGCGGCCGAAACGGTCCCGACGTAGCCCAGGCCCATGACGCTGATTTTCATGACCGTCCTCTTTCTCCCGTATCGAGAGCGAGCCTGCTCGATCACAGTGTAGAGGGGGCTGTTAACGCCTGTGCTGTGGACGCCGTTCGCGGCGTAGTCCAACCGGCCCAGTATCAGGTCAATGCCGCGTTCGTGCAGTGGTCGATGACGGTCGTCTTGCCATCGGAGGAAAGATGATGCGTGCCGCGCAGCCCCTTCCTGAAGGTGGGATTGATCTCGGATACCAGTTCCTCGACGTAAGTTGATTCCGTGACGGTCTTGATCTCGAAAACGAGCAGGCCCTGCCCGTATTGATCGAATCCCTGCCGCTGTGCGAGACGGTAGAGCTTCTCCCCGTCGTGGATCAGGCCCGCGTTTCTGCCGCCGCGCGCGTCAATTCGTATCGGGTTCTGCGGATGCGGCGTCCAGTTTGCCTCCAGCGGCGAATCGGACGAGAACAAGTACAGCTCGGATCCGAAATCGTCGGTTCCCGATTCGTCCAGGCTCGTCAGCATCCACCACCGCCCCCCCTTTTTGAAAAGCATGGTGTCCACCGCGGATACGCCATCCATGACGACGGCCTGCAGTTCCCATCTCAGCGGAAAGTCCGTGCAGCGATAGATCCTGATCTGCTTCGAAGCGCAGCACTCCGGGCACATGAAGAGCCCGCCCTGGTATTGAAACAGGAACGGGAATGACAGGTGGAACGGCTCCCGGAGCGCGATGCCATGCTCGATCACCTTCGTCCCCACGATCTCCAGGGCTGTTATGTGAGCCCGGTTCGTCCGGCCCACGAAATCCTCGACGAAGCAGTAAGTCCTGCCGCCGAATGAGCACAGGAACGGGTCGGCCCAGAACCTTCCCGGTGGATTTCGGATTTCCGTGCTTCGCCACAGCACCGACTTGTCCCATTTGCCGGGTACCAGCGAAATTCCCCACTGCACCCTGCGCCTCAGCATCTTCGCGGCCCCTCTGCTCGCCAGTCTCTTGAGCATCTTGAATCCATAGGCGACCGACTGGTGCAACCGGGGGGGGCGATAAAGAATGCTCGAATACGGGCTCGGCGTTTTCTCCGCGGCCGGCAGTTCGCCCGTTGACGCGATCCGCTTGAGGAGATTCTTGAGATGCACGAACGACTTCTTGTAGAGGTGGGCCTGGTTCAGCGAATAATAGAAGCGCGTTCCGAACGAGCCCCTGACCAGCACGTCCCCCGCATCGAGCTCCTCCGTGAGGCGCTGGATGATGAAGCCCGTCTGCGGCCATTCGTGGTAGCACTCCCAGAATCCCGGGGGACTTCCCCGGTTGATCCGGTTGTCGCCGTGATGAAACGAAATGATCCCCAACCGGCTGGCGTGAAGAATGTCGCCACGCAGGATTCCCGCGCCGCAGCGGATCAGCAGGTCGAGATCGAGCGCCCTGACTTTCGCGATGTCCCCGGCGGAAAATTGATAGACGAAGCCGGACCGGGATACGTCGGGAGTCATCGCCACCGACTCGGGGACCAGGCTGCTCAGGTCATACGTCCGGTAATGATCCCTGTGCAGGCTGTTCCGTTTCAGGATCAGCCTTTCCACGGCGACTATCAGGTGAAACAGGAGCCTTGAAAGCAAGGCGTACAGCCCCTGCGTCAGGAATAATTCCAGCGCCCGGCCCGATCGGGAGCCCCGGTGGCGGGGGTAAATGATGAGATGCGAAATTTCGATGCCGGGCTGGTCCTTCGCCCAGAGCACCAGGTCATGGTCGTACTGGCTCGAAAACGGGCTGTTGACCAGCAAGCCAATTTTCAAGGGCTTCATATCGGCTTTGTCTTGCGTTTCGTCGGCATGCCCTCGCCCGGATAGCTGCGGGATGCAATGATCGGCCAGGCGGTTGACGCTGCGGCGGCGTTCGCTACGGCGGCGCGTAGTCCGATCGGATCAGCACACAATCTCGCTGCGCAATATGACGTCGCCCTTGAGCCGCGCGCGCCATGCAATGGTCGGCGCCGGCTGTTTCTCGTCGTACCGCCGCGATACCCAGCCGGAGATGGGCGCGAGACTGCCGCAGAACACCTGGGCGGACGCCTCCCCGTGCTGCGGAAGCTGGAGCAGGAGGGTCCTTCCCGTCTGCCTGAGCGTGTAGCCCTCCGGGGCGGGATCGACCTGGCAGCGCTCGCTGCAGTGGAAGAACAACTCGATATCGTGCACCCCTGCCATTTGCAGGATGTCTTCGATCACCACGCGTCGCGCCGCCTTGTGGAGCGTGATCCGCCTTCGATGCATCACCGGGTCGGCAAGGCGCAGGTACCCGTCGTGGCAGCCTTCGAAGATGTCGCTCTCGTCCGACGGCCGCCACAGGGTGCACCGGGCGTCGGCCTTCCCGAGCCACATGAAATTCCCGCCGGACTGCGACTGGTCCACGCCGTCGACGCACACCGTGTTGTGGGCGGCGGTGCCGCGGAAGTACTGCCGCCACGGGCCGCGCAGGTGATAGGCGTAGGTCCCCGGGTCGATGAGGAACTCGTTCCCGCCGACCGACAGGGTGAATGCCAGCGCGTCGGCGTGGCCATGGGCCGCGATGGACTGGTATCCCAAAGGGCCGGCGTCGACGACCAGCCGGATTTCGCTCTCGGTCTCGAAGTCGCAGCCGAGTATGTAATAGCCGCCGTGGGTAAAGGCGCGCCTGACTGGCAGGCGGTTCTCGACGTCCTTGAGCTGCGCGAACGCGGCATCGGCGCCCTCGCCGCAGAGCCAGCGCGTCTTGTCATCCAGATGGCGCGCCTTTGCCTTGAAGTCGCCCCGGCGAAATAGGATCGCGCCGGTCGCCAGCAGCGAGCGGAAATTGCTGAAGCCTTCGCCCTGGGCAAACGCCACGACGATGCCATCGTCGGAATCGCCGAAGAGGGGAACGTTGCTCCCCGCGTCCATGATCGACGCCAGATACTCGATCATCGCCTCGATGCGCGACTCGTATGCCGCCGAGAAAGCTGTTCCGTTCGCCCGGCCGGCGAGGAGCGGAAGCAGGAGCAGGTCGAGCTCGAACTGCTGGTACGACACCGCCTGCTCGCGATTGACGCCGTCCGGGGCGTTCTGCAGCAGGGCTTCCCGCTCGAGTATGGCCTGGGACTCCGCGAGCCACGCGCTCGCGTGCGGCCAGTGGGGCCAGGTCAAGGCCGCGATGAACAGTCCCGCCGCCTCGCCGATGAGGTGATTGTTCGCCGAGGAGTACAGCGAGTAGTGCCCCTGGATGAACCGCGCGTGCCGGAAGACGGCGTCCAGCCACTCACGCCGGAACCGCGTCCCTTCGCCCTCCTCGAACAGCGGCGAGGACGCCCCGCCGAGGAGCTGCCATGCCACCGACCAGTTGATCAGCCGGATTCCCAGCTCGAGCGCGCTCGACCAGTTGGGGCCCTTCCCATAGGGGCAGGCCGTGAACCAGCTCTCGAGGTGCCGCCGGATGATGCCGAAATAGCGCGCATCGCCGCTCAAGGCATGGGCCTGCGCCAGCGTCACGAGATGCAGGTGCCGATTGATCTCCCAGAGATACTTGATATCCCCCACCCGCAGCGGGTTGCGGTAGTCGAGCAGCTTGCCGAAGGTGAGCGGCGCGATCACACCGGTCCTGGGATCGCGGTTCCAGTGCGGGGGCGAGCCCAATTTTTCGTCCCACAGAGCGAACAGGTTGAACCTGCCTTCGGCAATGCGGTCGGCGGCCTGCAAGTAAGGCGCGGCAGCGACGCCCGCCGCGGCGTGGATCCAGGGGCGGGATGCGTGCCCGAGCTCCGCGGGCGGGACCGCGGCGGCCTGCTGCAGCCCCCAGCGTTCCGCGCGCATCACGAGCGCCCGCCGGACGCGGTGGCCGACCTCTTCCGGCGTCATGCAGCGCAGCCGGTTGATGTG
>DAIDBG010000137.1 GCA_027310225.1 bacterium
CAATAAATACCCTCTTACAGCCTGTCGGCTCAGCCGGAGCCAGGAGCGACTACCCCTGCATTCACACCGCCCGTTGATCACGCCAAGTCCGGCAGGCTGCTAACAGCAAAATCGGGCGATGATTCACGCCGGCAGACCTGAAACAACAACGGAGCATCTGATGGCAGGCAACGCAGGCATGGCACGGGGCGACGAGCTCGCCGGCAAAGTCGCCCTCGTGACCGGCGGCGCGCGCAACATCGGCCGCGCCATCGCGCGCGCGCTCGCCGCCGGCAGCGCGGCCGTGATGGTGAACGCGAAGACTTCGGTTGACCTCGCGAGGGAAACGGTGACGATGATCGAGAAGACGGGCGGGAAGGCGGCGCTGCACGTCGCCGACGTCACCGACCCCGGAGCGGTGAAGGCCATGGTCGAGGAAACCGTGAAGCGTTTTGGCCGTCTCGACATCCTCGTCAACAACGCCGCCGTGCGCGCCGAGACCCCGCTGGCCGACATGACGCTCGAAGAATGGCGGCGGGTGCTTTCCACCGTGCTCGACGGCGCCTTCCTCTGCACCCAGGCGTGCCTGCCCCACCTCATTCGCGCCGGCGGCGGCTCCATCGTCAACATCGGCGGCCAGACCGGCCACAAGGGCGCCGCGGGGCGCGTGCACGTGGTCACCGCCAAGGGCGGGCTCGCCGCCATGACCAAGGGACTCGCTCTCGACCTCGCTCCGCACCACATCACGGTGAACTGCGTCGTTCCCGGCACCATCGAGACGGTGCGCGGGCTGCCGGGCGCGCCGGCGCGCCCCGAGGGCCGCCGCTCGCTGCCGCCGATCGGGCGGCGCGGCGAGCCGGAGGAGATCGCGGCCATGGTGCGCAGGCTGTGCGGGCCCGGTTCGCGTTACATCACGGGGCAGTCCATCCACGTGAACGGGGGCGGCTACCTGCCCTAGCCCCGATTATTCATGAACAGGGAGCCTCGTGCAGAGTCGCAAGACACTTCGTCACGCACGTATCGTCGGGACATCCTGTGTTTGTGAATAATCGGGGCTAGGAATTTGCGGGGCGTTTGCCCGCAAATTCCTTATCCCGGCCCGCCCGAAAGAGATGAAGCCGAAGGCGAAATCTGAAATTTCCCCGGTGATGCGGGAGTTGTCGGCGTACATCGCCGGCGCGCTGAAGCGGCCGCTGCCGGAGGAGGTCGCCGAGAAGACCAAGCACCACGTGCTCGACACGCTCGCCGCGATGGTTTCGGGCTCGCGCCTGCTGCCGGGGGAAAGAGCGATCGCCTATGTGAATACGCTCGGCGGCGCAAGGCAGGCGTGCGTGATCGGCACGCGACTCGTCACGACCGCCGGGCAGGCCGCGCTTGCGAACGGGATGCTCGCGCACGCCGACGAGACCGACGACTCGCACGCGCCCTCCCTCACCCATCCCGGCTGCGGCATCGTGCCGGCGGCGCTGGCGATGGCGGAGCGCGAGCGGCGCGGCGGCGCCGAACTGCTGCGCGCGGTGGCGCTCGGCTACGACATCGGCTGCCGGCTCACCCTGGCGCTGCACCCCTACGAGTTCCGCGAGTCCGGCCACTCCACGCACAGCTTCGGCCCGACGTTCGGCGCAGCGGCCGCGGCCGGCGCCCTCGCCGGAGTGAACGCCGACCAGGCGCGCTGGCTGCTGTCCTACGCCGCGCAGCAGTGCTCGGGCGTCTCGTGCTGGATGCGCGACGAGAAACACGTCGAGAAAGCGTTCGACTTCGGCGGCATGCCGGCGCGCAACGGCGTGGCGGCGGCCGCGATGGTCGCAGCCGGCTGCACGGGGGTCGAAGACGTGTTTTCCGGCGAGCGCAACTTCTTCGTCGCCTACGACGAGACGCGCCGCACCGGAAAGGCGCCCGAGCCGGAGCGGCTGGTCCGGGGGCTCGGATCGGCTTACGAAGTCATGAACACCAACATCAAGCGCTGGTCGGTGGGCTCGCCGATCCAGGCGCCGCTCGACTCGCTGCTCGAGCTCGTCCGCGCGCACGGCATCAGGGCCGGCGACGTCGAGCGGCTCACGGTGCGCGTCGCGCGCCAGGGCGCGAACACCACCGACAACCGCACGATGCCCGACATCTGCATGCAGCATCTGTGCGCCGTGATGCTGGTGGACGGCATCGTCACCTTCGCCTCCGCCCACGACGAGGCGCGCATGAAGGATCCGCGGGTGCTCGCGGTGCGCAGCCGCGTCGAGCTGATCGGGGACGAGGCGCTGACGCGCGCCATGCCCTCGCGCCAGGGCATCGTCGAGCTGCGCCTGAAGAATGGCCGCGAGCTCCGCCACCATACGAAGGCGGTGCGCGGCACCGCCGAGAACCCGATGACGCGGGCGGAAGTGGACGAGAAGGGCTTTCACCTGATGGCGCCGATCCTGAGCAAGAAGCGCGCCCGCGCGCTGTGCGAGGCAGTGTGGGCGATCGAGAAGCTCGCCGACGCACGCAGGCTGCGGCCCCTGCTTCGCGCCTGACACCGGTTCCCGGTTCAATGTTCAATGTTCAATGTTCAATGTTCAGTGTTCAAGGTTCAGAGTTCAACGTTCGACGGCGCGGCGGGGACAGGTAAACTTGGAACCTTGAACACGGAACCCTGAACGAGGCTGTACGATGAACTTCGATCTCACCGAAGAACAGAAAACGTTCCGCGAGGCGGTGCGCGGCTTCGCCGAAAAGCA
>DAIDBG010000148.1 GCA_027310225.1 bacterium
GCTCCGCACCGTCCACGACTTCGGCGACGTCGGAGAGGAACACCGGCCGCTGCTCGTAGGCGCCGACGACCAGCCGGCGCACGTCCTCGGCCGATTCCAGGTAGTTGCCGGTCTCGACCGCGATCTCCCGGTTTTCCCGGAAGATGCGCCCGCTCGGCAGCGCGACGTTCGCGAGCTGCAGCGCGTTCCGTACGTCGAGCGCGGAAACGCCGTACGCGTTCAGGCGATCGGGGTCGGCCAGCACGCGCACCGTGCGCCCCGGGCCGCCGAGCGTCTGCACTTCACGCGTGCCGGGCACGCGCTTGATCTCGATTTCGGCGGCGTGCGCCACGCGCTCCAGATCAAAGGCGCCGCGCTGCGCATCCTCGCTCCACAGCGTGAGCGTGACCACCGGCACGTCGTCTATGCCTTTCGGCTTGATGATGGGGTCGAGAATGCCGAGGTTGGGGGAGACCCAGTCGCGGTTCGAGTTGATCGTGTCGTAGAGGCGCACCAGCGCGTCGGTCCGCGGCACACCGACCTCGAACTGCACGGTCAGCACCGCCATGCCGGGGCGCGACACCGAGTACACGTGCTCGACGCCCGAGATCTGCGAGAGCACCTGCTCGGCCGGGGTGGCGACCAGCACTTCGACATCCCTTGCCGAAGCGCCGGGAAACGGTACGAAGACGTTGGCCATCGTGACGTTGATCTGCGGCTCCTCCTCGCGCGGCGTTACCACCACTGCGAACAGCCCGAGCAGGAACGCGACGAGCGCCAGCAGCGGCGTGAGCCGCGAGTCCTGGAAGAACCGCGCGATGTGCCCTGAAATGCCCATGGGTTAGCCCCGATTATTCATGAACAGGACCTTCGCGCAGAGTCGCAAGACACTTCGTCACGCACGTATCGTCGGAGCATCCTGTATTTGTGAATAATCGGGGTTAGTGCTGCTCCGGCTTGCGCAGGACTCAATAGCCGCCGGCTGTGGCGAGGCCCGCCTTCACCGGCTCGAGCGCGACGCGCTCGCCGGGCTTGAGACCGGCCAGGACCTCGACGCGGGTCTCGTCACCCGCGGCGCCGAGTCGCACCTGGCGCAGTTGCGGCACGCTCTTCCCGTCCACCACGTACACCGCCGTCACTTCGCTGCGCCGGATGACCGCCGCGCGCGGCACCAGGAGCTTCGTCGCTTTCCCGGTGACGAAGTGGGCGCGGGCGTAAACGCCCGGGTAAACGCCGCGCACGTCGGGCGGCAGGTCGAGCCGCACGCGCGTCGTGTAGGTGCGCGGATCGGCCGACGGCACCACCGTGATCTGCTTCACCTCGATCCAGCGGTCAATGGAGGGAATCTCGACGCGCGCCCTGGCGGAGGCCTGGACCGCTGCGACCCGTGTTTGCGGCACGCTCGCCACCGCGCGCAGTGCCGAAGGATCGAATACGGTCATCAGGGGCCGGCCCGGCGTCGCCATCTCGCCGAGCTCCACGTGGCGCGCCGAGACGACGCCGCTGTAGGGCGCGACGATGGTGGCGAAGCTGCGCTCGGTGGCGGCCTGGCCGGCGCTCGCGAGCACGCCCGCGACTCGCTCCTGCGCTGCCCGGTAGGCGGTTTCGGCCTGGTCGAAGGCGGCCTGGCTGACGAACTTCTGCGCGAGGAGCTGCTTCGACCGCTCGTACTGAGCCCGGGCGTTCGTGAGCGCCGCCTGCGCCTCGCGCACCTGGGCCTCGCTGGCGGCGAGCGCCTGGGTGGCCGCGCGCTGGTCAACGCGCACGATGACCTCGCCTTTCTTCACGGTGTCGCCCACGTCGAAGCGGATGTCAACGATGCGGCCCGCGACCTGCGCCGCAACGGTGGACTGCCGCACCGCCTCGATCACGGCCTGGGCCGAGTACGTGAGTTCGATTTCGCGCAGTTCGACGGCGGCGCTCGGCGGCGCTTCGGCCAGCGCGCGCGCCACCGGGGCCTCGTTGCCCGTGCAGGCCGCGAGGCTGGCGAGCGCCGCCAGGGCGCCGAGCGCCCTCATTCGCACTGCCGCGACGCTACGCCGAGCCGCCTCAAGATCGCCTCCAGCGGGCAAAGGCGCGTGAAGCCGCTCTGCAGCAGGTTCGCGCCGACGAAGGCAGTGACCCACAGGAAGTTCGCGCTCGCGAACAGGGGGCTCGCCGGCGCCCCGAGGGCGAGCGAGGCAAGCACGAAGGCTCCGGCGAAGATGCGTACCAGTCGTTCGGTGGTCATGGACGGGGCTCCGGACAGGTGACGGCCATATACTATACTGGGTATTGTACATGGTCAAGGGCTCTTGCGGCGCGAGTACCCGAGGGGGTATAGTGCCACGATGGCGGCGATCCGCAACGAGAAACACCAGCGCGACCTGGTGCTGCGCCTGAAGCGCATCGAGGGCCAGTTGCGCGGCATCCAGGCGATGATCGAGAGCGGAGCGGATTGCGAGCAGATCACGCAGCAGCTCTCGGCCGCGCGCCGGGCGCTCGACAAGACGTTCTTCCACGTGCTCGCCTGCGCCATCCAGGCGGCACCGGAGCGTGCCGCGGGCGGGAAGACGGGCGCCGAAGAGCGCGTGCGGCACGCGGCGACCCTGCTTTCACGCTTCGGCTGACGCCGCCCGCCGAAAAAAACGGGCAGCCGGCTTGAAATCGGCGCGGCGCACACAATATACGCGTACAGTCAAACTGTTACGGCCGTACGATGCGCTTCGACAAGTTCACGACCAAGTTTCAGCAGGCCTTTGCCGACGCCCAGAGCCTGGCGGTCGGCGGCGACAACCCGTACCTCGAGCCCCAGCACCTGCTCGCCGCGCTGATCAACCAGCAGGACGGGGGCACGGCGTCGCTGCTCGCACGCGCCGGCGTCAACGTCGCGGGCCTGCGCGGCGCGCTGAAGAACGCGCTGGACCGCCTTCCGAAAGTGGAGGGCACGGGGGGCGAGGTCAATGTCTCGCGTGAGCTCACCAATCTCCTCAATCTCACCGACAAGGAAGCGCAGAAGCGCGGCGACCAGTTCATCGCCTCGGAGCTCTTCCTGCTCGCCGCACTCAACGACAAGGGAGAAACCGGCAGGCTGTTGAAACAGCACGGCGCGTCCCGCCCGGCGCTGGAGCAGGCGGTGAGCGCCGTGCGCGGCGGCGAGGCCGTGCAGAGCGCCGAAGCGGAAGGGGGCCGCGAGGCGCTCAAGCGCTACACGCTCGATCTCACCGAGCGCGCCCGCAGCGGCAAGCTCGACCCGGTGATCGGCCGCGACGACGAGATCCGGCGCGTGATCCAGATCCGGCAGCGCCGCACCAAGAACAACCCGGTGCTGATCGGCGAGCCGGGCGTGGGCAAGACCGCGATCGTGGAGGGTCTCGCGCAGCGGATCGTCAACGGCGAGGTGCCGGAATCGCTCAAGGGCAAGCGCGTGCTCTCGCTCGACATGGCCCAGCTCCTCGCCGGCGCCAAGTACCGCGGCGAGTTCGAGGAGCGGCTCAAGTCGGTCTTGAAGGAAATCGCGCAGGACGCGGGCCGCACCATCGTCTTCATTGACGAGCTGCACACCATGGTGGGGGCGGGCAAGGCCGAGGGAGCGATTGACGCCGGCAACATGCTCAAGCCCGCACTCGCGCGTGGCGAGCTGCACTGCGTCGGCGCCACCACCCTCGACGAGTACCGCAAGCACGTCGAAAAGGACGCGGCGCTGGAGCGCCGCTTCCAGAAAGTTCTGGTGGACGAGCCAACGGTCGAGGCGACCGTCGCCATCCTGCGCGGCTTGCAGGAGAAATACGAGGTGCATCACGGCGTGGACATCACCGATCCGGCGATCGTCACGGCGGCCGAACTTTCGCACCGTTACATCACCGACCGCTTCCTGCCGGATAAGGCGATAGACCTCATTGACGAGGCGGCCTCGCGCATCAAGATGGAGATTGATTCCAAGCCCGAGGAAATGGACCGGCTCGACCGGCGGCTCATCCAGTTGAAGATCGAACGCGAGGCGGTGAGGAAGGAGCGGGACGAGGCTTCGCAAAAGCGCCTGGCGCTGCTCGAAGGCGAAATCGCCGCGCTCGAACGCCAGTACGCCGATCTCGAGGAGATCTGGAAGGCCGAGAAGGCCCAGGTCCAGGGCAGCCAGCACGTGAAGGAGGAACTCGACCGGCTGAAGAACGAGATGGAGGCGGCCAAGCGCAAGGGCGACTGGCAGAAGGTGTCGGAAATCCAGTACGGGAAAATCCCCCAGCTGGAGGCCCAACTGAAGCACGAAATAAAGCCGGGGACGGGACGGCCCCGGCTTCTGCGCACCCAGGTCGGCGCCGAGGAGATCGCGGAAGTGGTTTCGCGCTGGACCGGCATCCCAGTGTCCAAGATGATGCAGGGCGAGCGCGAGAAGCTGCTGCAGATGGAAGACCGGTTGCGCCAGCGCGTGGTGGGACAGGACGAGGCGGTGCGGCTGGTGGCCGACGCCATCCGCCGCTCGCGCGCGGGATTGGGCGACCCCCGCCGCCCCTACGGCTCGTTCCTGTTTCTCGGGCCCACCGGCGTGGGCAAGACCGAGCTGTGCAAGGCGCTCGCGGAATTCCTGTTCGACTCCGAGGACCGTCTCATCCGGGTTGACATGTCCGAGTTCATGGAAAAGCACTCGGTCGCGCGGCTGATCGGCGCCCCCCCGGGCTACGTCGGCTACGAGGAAGGCGGCTATCTCACCGAAGCGGTGCGCCGCAAGCCCTACTCGGTGATCCTGCTCGATGAGATCGAGAAGGCGCACCCCGACGTGTTCAACGTGCTGCTGCAAGTGCTCGACGACGGGCGCATGACCGACGGGCAGGGACGCACCGTGGACTTCAAGAACACGGTGATCGTGATGACCTCGAATCTCGGCTCGCAGATGATCCAGCAGATGGCGGGCGACGACTACCAGCTCATCAAGACCGCCGTGCTGGGCGAGGTGAAGGCGCAACTGCGTCCCGAGTTCGTCAACCGCATTGACGAGATCATCGTCTTCCACGCGCTGGATGAAAAACATATCCAGGGCATTGCCAGGATTCAGCTGCGGCAGCTCGAGGGCAGGCTCGCGGCACTGGACATCCGGCTTGAAGTGACCGCCGCGGCGCTGAAGGAAATCGCCGCCGCCGGATTCGATCCGGTCTACGGCGCCCGCCCGTTGAAGCGCGCGATCCAGGCGAGCATCGAGAACCCGCTCGCCAAGGCGATCCTCGACGGCCGGTTCGCCGCCAAGAATTCCGTCCGCGTGGACTACCGCAAGGGCGGCTTCACCTTTGACAAGGCGCAAGCAGCCGCTACCGCCGCCTGAGCCTCATCTGAGAGCTTGACAGGCGGAAGAATGCGCCCCCGATTTATTGACTTCGCCGCCCGATGCGCGTAGAAAAGGGACAGGGTTGCGCGCCACTCCCGATCCGGTACCGAATCGGGGGAATTGAGATCCCGGGCAACGGTCCGGGTATCAATGGGGTGGCTTCCGTCGTACGCGGGAGCGTGCGCGGCCCCGGGGCGGTGTGATGCCGCTATTCGAGTGTGCCGCTCTCCGGCGGCACTGCACCGGGAAACCGGCGCTTCAAAGCCCCGCCATGCGGGGCTTTCCATTTCCGGCCTAGAATAAGAACGGCGCGGGCGCCGAACCGCCGCCGGCCCATGAAGATCCATCAGATCCAGATTCGCCACGACGAGACGGCTGCCCGCAAGCTCAACTGACGAACCCGGTCTGCCATGCCCGGTCACTTCTCGGATTGACACGACTGGCTCTCCCTGTTAGTTTCCCCGTCCGGCCGAAAGGGGCCCGGCGACACGCCGATGGCGGTGTGTCACCGCGGAAAGCGCGCCGATCGTTCGACCCCGGACCGTTTATCGTGAGGAGAAAAAACATGCTGAACTTTGCGAGATTGTCACTGGCGGCGCCCCTGCTGGCTGCCCTGTTGATCGGCGCGTTTCCCGACGCTGCCTGGGCGCAGGCCAAAACCAGGATCAAGTACGCGCTGGGCGACGTGGTCTCGATTGACGAGCTGCCGCTGCTCATCGCGGCCGAGCGCGCGAGGAAGCGGGGCGTGGAGGTCGAGATCACGTCGTTCAAGAGCGAGGAAATCGCCGCCCAGGCCGTGATCAACGGCCAGTCCGACATCGGGCAGGGCACGCCGTACGCGGCGATCCAGAAAGTGAACGTCCCGATCCGCTTCTTCTACCAGTTGAGCGCGCTCCAGTTCTTCCCGATCGTGAACACGCAGTACTACAAGAGCTGGAAGGACCTCGACGGCCAGGAGATCGTGGTCCACGCCCGCGGCTCGGGCACCGAGGCGATCATGCGGTTGATGGAGAAGGAGTACAAGATCAATTACAAGAACGTGAGCTTCGTTCCCGGTTCCAACGTGCGCGCGCTCGGCCTGCTGAAGGGCACGATCAAGGCCTCGATCCTGGATGCGACCAGCAAGAACTACGTGATGAAGGAAGCCCCCGGCAAGTTCGCCATCCTGCCCCTGGGGAAGGTCAAGGCGAGCGACGAGGCGCTCTTCGCCACCCAGGCGTATCTGGACAAGAACCGGGCTGCCGTCGCGATCCTGGTGGAAGAGCTGATCAGGGTCAACCGGCAGATCAACGCCGACCCGAAGTTCGTCGTGGAGGAACGCAAGAAGCTCGGGCTGTTGAAGGACCTGCCGGCCAAGCTGGAGGCGGAAATCCTGCCGGTCTTCGAGGAGGCGGTCAAAAGCGGCATCTTCCCCGACGACGGGGGCGGCCGGAGCGCAGCGAAAAACGACTTGGAGTTCTACCGGCTCTCCGGCGCCCTCAAGGGCGAAAATCTGAAGGTCGAGGACTTTTGGGCGTTTGCGCCGATCGAGGACGCCCTCGCCAAATTGAAGTAATCCCTTGAATTTCGAGAGCGCCGGGAGGCCGTGCGGCGTCCCGGCGCCGCAGCCCGCGCGCGCCCGGAAATCGTGCCAGTAAAGTCCCATCACTCCGTTGCCGGCCAGTTCGGCTGGCAAGTGATCTCCTTCGTCTTCTTTTTCGGCGCCTGGGAGCTTGCGGGCCGCTGGCCGATCAGCGCGGCGTTCCCGCCGTTCAGCCAGACCCTGCTGGCGCTGGGGGAGATGATTGCGGACGGCAGTCTGGCGCGGGCCTATGCTTCCACCCTGCAACCGCTCGTCATCGGCATCGCGCTGTGCGGGATCGCCGGCGTCGGCTTCGGGATCGCGATGGGGCTCTCGCGCACGGTCGAGTGGCTCACGTTGCCGATCTTCATCATCCTGCAGGCCGCGCCGATGGCGGCGATCATTCCGCTGATCACCTATCTCTACGGCATCGGATTGACCGCCAAGGTGCTGGCGGTCGTGTTCCTGGCCGCGCCGGTCATCGTGATGAATTCCTACAAGGGCATTCGCAACACCAATCCTTCGCTGATCCAGATGTGCCGCGCTTTCCTCGGGACCCGGCGTCAGGAGGTGCTGAAGATCATTCTG
The DNA here is from genome assembly GCA_027310225.1 of bacterium. Classification (GTDB taxonomy): domain Bacteria; phylum Pseudomonadota; class Gammaproteobacteria; order Burkholderiales; family SG8-41; genus SG8-41. The sequence goes on from DAIDBG010000148.1 coordinate 7,425, forward strand.
CCTTACGCCGCCGCCCTGATCTTCACCGGGCTGAGGCTGGGGCTGGCGATGGGATTCATCGGCGTGGTGATCGCCGAGCTGCTGATCACGCCGACCGGCATCGGGGACCTGATCACCTATAACAGCTCGGTCGCGGAGTACCCCAGGATGTTCGCGACGATCGCCTCGCTCGTCGCGGTCGCGGCGCTTACCCTGAACGGGCTGGAGCGGGTCGAGCGGGCGCTGTTCCCGCCGGAAATCCGCGGGACATGACGATGCCGGACGATACCATCGTCGAGGTGAGGGGGGTCGGCAAGCTCTACGAGGGCGGCGTCGAGGCCCTGCGGGGCGTGACCCTGGCCTTTCCCCGCGGCAGGCTCAGCACCTTGCTGGGGCCGAGCGGGTGCGGCAAGACGACGCTGCTCAAGATCATCGCCGGGCTGATCCGGCCGAACGCGGGGGAAATCCGGGTCAACGGGAGGAGGGTGGAGGGTCCGGGGCCGGAGCGGGCTTTCGTGTTCCAGGATTTCGCGCTGCTGCCGTGGGCCAGCGTGCTCAGGAACGTCGCCTTCGGGCTGGAGCTGCGGGGCGTTCCCCCGGAGCAACGCCACGAGATCGCGCGCAGGCAGATCGCCGAGGTCGGTCTCGGCGGGTTCGAATCGAGCTATCCGAACCAGCTCTCGGGCGGGATGAAGCAGCGGGTGGGGCTCGCCCGCGCGCTCGCCGTTGATGCCGACATCATCCTGATGGACGAGCCGTTTTCCTCGGTGGACGAGCAGACCCGGCGCAAGTTCCAGGAGGACCTGCTCGACCTGCTCGAGCACCGGCGAAAGACCGTGATCTTCGTCACCCACAGCATCGAGGAAGCGGCCTACCTCTCGGACCAGATCGTCCTGCTGTCCCCGCGGCCGGGAACGGTATCGAGGATCATCCGTCCGGAGATCGAGCGCGGCAAGGGGCCCGACGAGATCCGGCGCGACCGGCGCTACCTCGATACGGTGGACGAGATCTGGCAGATCCTGAAGCAGTACGTTGCGTAAGCCGGAGACCGCCGCGATGATGCTGTCCGTCAGGAAAATCCCGGTCGTTTTCTCGCTCGTGATCTGGGCCGCGGTCTGGGAGATCGTCGGACGCGCGGGACTCTCGACGATCATTCCGCCCCTTTCCCGCATCGTCACGGCGGCGGTCACGGTACTGCCGACCGAGAAGTTCGCGACCGCCGCTCTCATTTCGCTGCGCTCCTTCGCGCTCGGCATGGCGTTCGCGCTCATCATCGGCATCCCTCTCGGCATCCTGATGGCGCGGGTGCGGGGACTCGGCCGGATACTCGGCATGTGGGTCAACATCTTCGTCAGCGCGCCGATCTCGGCGCTGGTGCCGATCCTGATGTCGGTTGTCGGCATCGGCGAAACTACCGTGGTCGTGACGGTATTCCTGTTCGCGGTCTTCGTGATCGTGCTCGACACCCAGGTCGGCGTCGCGCACGCCGACCGCTCCCTGGTGGAAATGGCGCGCTCCTTCGGCGCGCGGCGCCACCAGATCTATGCCAAGGTGCTGATCCTGAGCGCCCTGCCGGAAATCCTCGCCGGGGTCCGTCTGGGAGCGATCCGCGGCGTGAAGGGGGTCGTGATCGGGCAGCTGCTCGTCGCCATCATCGGCGTCGGGGAGCTGTTCGATCTTTACTCGCAGTATTTCCTGATGGAGGAGTTCTGGGCGCTGGTCCTGATTGTCTTCCTTTTCGCCTTTGCGGTGTCCGAGGCGATCGCCGCCATCGAGCGCCGGGTCGAGTACTACGCCAGCGCCAGGTGAGGCGGGCGATACGCCCCGATTATTCATGAACAGGATCCAACAGGATCCTCGTGCGGAGTCGCAAGACGCTTCGTCATGCACGTATCGTCGGAGCATCCTATGTTTGTGAATAATCGGGGCTAGAGCTCGAGCCGCTGCCAGTAGCCGGTGAGTTCGAGATAGCCCTGGCCCGCCCGCCTGCCGCCGATCAGCGCGAGCACCGCGCCTTCCCAATAGATCGTTCCGGCTGACGCGCGGGCGTCGAGCTCCTGGTCGTCGAAGAGCGGCTCGATCGCGAACTCGCGATCGCCCGTTCTCACCAGGAATGACACCGGATAATTTGTCCCGGTGCGCGCCGATTTCCACTCACGACGGGGGATAAAACGCACTTCCTCCGGTGAAAACACCTTAAGGCGGCCGTCGGCCTGGCGCAGCGCGCCACCCGCCCAGAGAGGGCCGCCTTGCTTGTCGCGCACGCGGAAGGCCATCAGCGCGCCGCCGCCGTCGAGGTTGATGCCGATCCAGTCCCAACCCGTGGCGTCTTTCTCGAGGTATTGCGATGTCCACTCGTGGTCCATCCACGCGGTTCCTTCCACTCCGCGCTGCATCCCGCCACGGGTTAACGTTCCGTTCACCTTGAGATGGGGAATGCTGTAGTAATAAGCGGCTGATTCGGGGGCGGGGCCCTTGCGGCTGTATCCATCCTGCCCCTGCTTTATTGGCGGCTGCGTTATGTCGAAGGCCAGATCAAAAGAGAAATCCGGCGCCGCGATCTGCGCCTGATAGGAAACACCGGACCGCTGCAGCCGCCAATCGTCTATCCAGACCCTCATGCGTTCCTGCTCGGCGCCCGCCAGATCGAAACCCGCGCGGGCCGCACGCTGCGCATGAACGAGCCGGCCGCGAGCGGGGTCGGAGAGCGCAGCGTGCGCGATCATGATCTGGCGCGGCGTGAAAGTGCTCGGATTGTCGTGCTTCAGTTCCGGCCGCGCACGGAAGAACGTGACCTGGAAGCCGAGCGGTCTGCCGGCCTCCTCCAGCCAGCCGGTGATGTACCACCATTCCACGCGAAAGTCGGGATGACTGCCCTCGTCTTGCGGGAAGCGCAGCCTGTATCCCGGCACGACGCGAGCGAAAGGAGTGACTCGTTGCTCGTGGCTCGTTGCTCGTGCCAGGCTTGCCGGCGCGCACAGCGCGCCGCCCAGCCACAGCAGCGCGCGTCGCCGGGAAATTTCGATTTTCGGTTCGCTATCCACGAGTAACGAGAAACGAGAAACGAAAGACGAGTCACCAGTCTTCGCGCACCGCGCGAATCACGTCGTCGCGCATCGCGGCGCGCCCGCTCCATGCCGCGGTGGCCGCCGCCGCCGCGATGATCAACGCGGCGAGACCCGCTAGCGGCAGCCACGGCATGGTGAGCTCCATGCTCCAGCGGAAGGACTGGCGGTTGACGACGTGGATGAGTATCAGGCTCACCCCCCATCCCGTTACCAGGCCGGATATCACGCCGAGTCCGGCGGTCAGCGCGCCCCCGCAGCCCAGCATCGAGCCGATTTCGCGCCGGCTCATGCCGATATGCCGCAGGACCCCGAACTCGCGCCGCCGCGCGAGCGCCTGCGCGCTGAAGCTGACGCCGATGCCGAGGAGCCCGATCAGCACCGCGGCGAATTCCAGCGCGTAAGTCACCGCGAACGTGCGATCGAAGATCCGCAATGACGCCGCGCGTATTTCGCGCGTGGTGGCGATTTCGATGTTCTGGTCTGCGCCGGTCCGGTCGCGCAGCGCGCGGGCGGCGTCGGTCGTGCCGATCCCGGGCACAAGCCACAATGCGGCGTCGTTCGCGAGGCGGTCTGCAGTCAGCTTTATGTAGAGTTCGCGATTGATGACGATGGCGCCGCTCTGGCGCGCGTAATCGCGCCAGACTCCGGCAACGGTGTAGAGCCGCGGCGCAGCTCCGATCGGCAGCCGTACCCTGTCGCCCCGGCGCCATCCGTAGAGGTCGCCGGCCACTTCCGAGATCCATACCGGCGGCGGCTCGTCCGGGCGCGGCACGAGGGGCGGCGCGTCCAGGGGCAGCCTGCTGTCCGCCGCGGCGGCCTCGATGGGGCGCGCGAGCAGGATCACCGGCGGGCGGTCGGGCTGGAGCAGCAGGTTCTGGCTGCGCAGGAACTCGACGCGCGCGACGCCGGGCGTGGCGGCGATGCGGGCCTGGACTTCGGGCGTGAGAAACCCGGTTTCCCCGGTGCGTGCCGTGCGCAAGTAGAGATCGGCGGGGAGCATGCGTTCGAGCCACGTGTCGAGCGAGGCGCGAAACGAGCTCACCATGATCAGCATCGAGACCATGAGGCTGAAGCTGATGACGATGGCGGCGGCGCCGATTGCCGTCTGGCGCGGCGTGGCCTTGAGCTGCGCGACGGCGACCGCCGCCGGCACCGGCGCGGGCAGGGGCACGCGGTCGAGAAAGAAGGCGGCGAGGCGCGGCATGAGCAGCACCACGCCAAGCAGGATAAGTGCGATCGCAAGATAACCTGCGATCGGCAGACCGTTGATGGCGGGCAGCAGCGCAACCGCCATCCCGGCGGCGACGGCGGCGACGCCCCACCATGCCGTGCGCAGCCTGCCCAGCCCTTCTTCCTCGTCCCTCGCGTGCAGCGCCCGGCCCGGCGCACGGTGTGCCGCTTCCCACGCAGGGGCCGCTGCGCCCAGCGCCGCGAACAGTACGCCCAGCGTAAAGAAAACGGCGAACGCCTGCGGGTCCACGCGGAGGCTCGTTTCCACGCCGCGGAAGTAACCCGCCCCGAGATCAGCGCCGACCAGCGACACGGCGTAAACCGCAAGGGCGTAGCCTGCGATGACCCCCAGCGCGGCGCCGAGCACGCCGATCACCGCACCCTCCGTGATCAGCAGCACCGCAAGGCGGCCGCGCGTCACGCCCATGACGCGCAGCAGCGCGAACTGCGTGCGGCGGCGGAGCAGGGCGAGCACCTGCGAGGAGAACACCAGGAACGCGCCGGTGAAAAGCGCGATGAGTGCCAGCATGTCGAGATTGAGCCGGTAGGCGCGCGACAGGCTCGCGCCGCGCTGCGCCTCGGTCTCCGGCGTCACGGCGTACACGCCCGGGGGAAGCGTCGCCTGCAACTCGCGGCGGAACGCCTCGACGTCCGTGCCGGGTTTCAGCCGCAGGTCCACGCGATTGAGCCTGCCGAGACGCGCGAGCCGCCATTGCGCGGCTGCGATATCCATCACGCCCACGCGCTGGCGGTAGGCGCCTTCCGGCAACAGCCCGATCACCTTCACGGTCACGGTGCCGGTTCCCACCTGCAGGTCGAGACGCCCGCCCGGCCCGACGCCCAGCCACCCGGCCGCGGCGGGACTGAGCAGGACCGCATCGGCATCGAAGAGGCCGCTCATCAGGCCGGTGCGTTCCGGCAGCAGGCCCGGCTGCACCCGGGCCGCGCGCAGCGGGTCGAAACCGATGATCTTGAGGCTTGCGTCGCGGCCGGCGAGCGGCACCTCCGCTTCCACCGCCGGGTTCGCCGCCTCCACCTGCGGCAGGCGCATGATGCGCGGATAAAGGGATTCGTCGAAGCCCGCGCGCGGCCCGCGCACGACGAGGTCGGCCTCGCCCGCGAGACGGCGCGCGGCGAGCTCGAATTCGCCGGCGGCGCCGGCATTCACGAGATGCACCGCCACGCCGAGGGCGACCCCGAGCGCGATGGCGACGATGGCGAGCGCGGCGCGCCCGGGATGCTCACGCAACGGGCCGGCGACGAGGGCGTTGAAGAGCAGAAATCGCTGACTGATAGCCACAGGACAGGGTTCACGCAAATCGAAAATCAGAATTGGTCTGAGCGGCCTGCGGGCGGAGCCCGTCGGCGGTGAGCGTCAGCACGCGGTCGGCGCCCGCCGCGGCGGCCGCGGAGTGGGTGACGAGGATGCCGGCGCCGCCTTCGCGCTTCACCTGCTCGCGCATCAACCTCATGACCTGCGCCGCGGAATCCGCATCGAGGTTGCCGGTCGGCTCGTCGGCGAGCAGCAGCGGCGGCCGGTGCACCAGCGCGCGGGCGATCGCTATACGCTGCATCTCTCCGCCGGAAAGCTCCCGGGGATAGGCATTTGCCGCCTGCGCCAGCCCGACCGCCAGAAGCATCTCGTTGACCCGCCGCGCGCCCGCGACGGGCGTCGTGCCATTGAGCGCGAGCGGCAGCGCCACGTTCTGCGCCGCTGTCAGGTGCGGCAGCAGGTGGACCGCCTGGAACACGAAGCCCATGCGGCTGCGCCGCAGCAGCGTGCGGGCCGTATCGTCGAGCGCCGTGAGCTCGACGCCGTCGAGCACGATGGTGCCGCGATCGGGCGTGTCGAGACCGGCGATGAGGTTGAGCAGCGTGGATTTTCCGACACCGGATTCGCCGACGATCGCGACATATTCGCCGCGGGCGACGTCCAGCGAGACCCCGCGCAGCACGTCGCGCGATCGCGCGCCGCCGTAGGATTTGCAGAGATCGTGGACGTTCAGCACGGGCCGTTCAAGCAAGCTGCGTCGGGATCCAGATTTCGGATTGCAATGTGCGGTGCACCGGACACTTGTTGGCGATCTCGAGCAGCTTTGCGCGCTGCGAGTCGTCGAGCCTGCCCGCGAGCTCGATCTCGCGGTCGATGCGGTCGATCTTGCCTTCTCTGGTTTCGCACTCGGCGCAGTCCTGCGCGTGGACCTTGTCATGCCGGAGTCTTACGGTCACCTTGTCGAGCGGCAGCTGCTTCAGTTCGGCGTAGAGCCGTATCGTCATCGAGGTGCACGCGCCGAGACCGGCGAGCAGCAGATCGTAGGGGGACGGTCCGGTATCGGTTCCACCCGCGGCGACGGGTTCATCCGCGTGCAGGCGGTGCCTGCCCGTCCGTATCTCCTGCGTGAACTTGCCCTGCCGCGTTTCCGATACGGTGATCACGCCCGGCTCGCCGGGCCCGACCGCGCGCATTTCCGTCTCCGGTGCGCCGATGTAGCGGCTCGCCCACGCAGCCAGTACCGCCGCGACATAAGCGGCATCCTCCCTGCGCGTGAGCAGGTGATCGGCATCGTCGAGCGAGACGAAGCTCTTGGGGTGCTTTGCAGCCAGGAAGATCTGCGCGGCGTTGTCGATGGCGACCGTCGTGTCGCGCGGAGAGTGAAAGACCAGCAGGGCCTTGCGCAGGTTCCCGATGGCATCGTGGTTGCTGCGGTTGGCGATGTCGTCCAGAAACTGCTTCCGGATCCTGAAGCGGCGGCCGCCGAGCTCGACCTCCGCCTCGCCCGCAGCCTCGATTTCAGGAATCGCCGGCGCCAGGAGGCCCCGCACGTGGGCGGGTTCGAAGGGAGCGCCGATGGTGGCGATCGCGGTCGCTTCGGGAATGTCGGGCGCCGCCGCGAGCACCGCCGCGCCGCCCAGGCTGTGGCCGATCAGCAGCCGGGGCCCCTCGTGCCGCTGCCTCAGCCAGGCGGCAGCGGCGAGGAGGTCACCGAGGTTGGAGGAAAAGTTCGTGTTGGAGAAATCCCCTTCACTGCCGCCAAGCCCGGTGAAGTCGAAACGCAGTACTGCGATTCCACGGGAGGTCAGGGCGGCGCTGATGCGGGCGGCCGCGAGCGTGTCCTTGGAGCACGTAAAGCAGTGGGCGAACAGGGCAAATGCCGCGGGCTTCCCCGCCGGCAGGTCGAGGCGGGCGGCAAGCTCGGAGCCAAGCGAGCCGGTAAAGCGGATCGGGGCACGGGTTTCGCTCATGGGATTTTCCTTGCTTGCCGTGGGTGCGCTACGAGTATGAACCGAGTCCTGTTGCGGTGCACGCCGTTGCGCCGGGAGCCGACCGGCGGGCCGCCATCTGCGTCTGATATAATTTCCATCGCGTCGGCTCAGACGACAGACAAAACATCCGAGTGAGGAGGGACCCCCCAATGCGTTTGTGTTCTTTTGTCGTGCGCTGGTTGTTTATCGGGATGGCCGTGTACGGGCTTGCCGCTGCCACGGCAGCCCGGGCACAAAAATATCCCGAGCGGCCGATACGCGTAATCGTTCCGTTTTCCCCCGGCGGCGCCGCCGACGTCCCCGGGCGCGTTCTGCTGGCAAAATTGTCCGATGCCCTCGGCCAGCAGGTGGTGGTGGACAACCGGCCGGGCGCCGGCAGCACGATAGGCGCCGACCTCGTTGCCAGAGCGGCGCCCGACGGCTACACGCTGCTCATGATCTCCAATACGCACGTCATCAGCGCTTCGCTTTACAAGAAGCTCAGGTACGATGCGATCAACGACTTTACGCCGGTGCTGCAGTTTGGTGATGCACCGAACGTGCTGGTCGTCCATCCTTCGCTGCCGGTCAAATCGGTGAAGGATCTGATCGCGATGGCCAAAGCGAGGCCCGGACAGATTGATTACGCCTCCTCCGGCAACGGCAGCTCGCAGCATTTGTTCATGGCGCTGTTCACGATGCTCGCGGGCATCAACATGAACCATGTCCCGTACAAAGGCAGCGGGCAAGCGCGGGCGGATCTGGTCAGCGGTCAGGTCATGGTGGGGATGCCGGGGATTTCGAGCGTGGTGCAGAATATCGAGGCCGGCCGCCTGCGGGCGCTGGCGGTGACGAGTGCGAAGCGTTCTCCCCAACTGCCGGACGTGCCGACTCTCGCGGAAGCCGGCGTCAAGGGTTATGAGGCCAGCCTGTGGCTGGGATTGGTCGGGCCGGCGGGTCTGCCCGAGGGCGTGGTGACGCGGCTTAACTCCGAAGTGGCGAAGCTGCTGAAGGACAGCGAGATCCAGGCCCAATTCCAGAAAATCGGAACCGAGGTCGTTTACCGGCCGGCCAGGGAGTGGGGGCCGTACCTCCAGGCCGAACGCCGGAAATGGGCCGGTGTCGTGAAAGCAACCGGGGTGCAGGTGAACTAGGCCGGGCCGATTTTGAACGACGCCTTGTCCTGCTCGTCGAGCTGGGCGAGGAGCCCGGTTTCCCACGCGAGGTACTGCTTCGCCGCCTCACGGTTGCCGCTGTGCCGGTCGTGGACGAAGAAGAGATAGTCGATGCATTGTTCATCGGGCGGAACGGCGGGCGAAGATTCGGTCGCATAACCCGCGCGTGTCCACGCGGCCAGCCCCCCATCCAGCAGTTTCACGTTCGAAACGCCGGCCTCGAAGAGGTCAACCGCAGCCAGTCGCGCGACATCGGTGTCCTCGGACACCAGTACTATCGGTGTTTTTTTATTACGCGTGTCCGCCGCGAGTCGGACACGCGTGCTCCAGCGGCTGCCGGGAACATGCGCCGTGCGGAAATGCATGCTTGGGCCGAGATCGAACGCCGTGCAGGCGCCCCCATCCATTGCTTTCTTGAGATCGGCGGCTGAAATCGCCGGGAGATCGGGCAGGGTGGGTTTTGCTGCCGGTAGTCCCTTGAGGCCGGACTTCACGCCGTCATCGAGCGCGCAGGCATCGTGGCCGAGTTGCTTCAGCCAGCTCGCGACCACCGGCGCGCGGATGTTCTCGCCGCCGTCAATCAGCACGATGCGGGCATTCCTGACGCCGATCCACTGGTCTGTCGCCTGGACCAGTTGGCCGCCGGGAGCATGCACGGCGCCGGGGATGGAGCCCGCCTCGAATTCCTCCGGCGTGCGCACGTCGCAGAGATACGTCGTGCGCCCCGGATCGCGTAGCCATTCCTGAACCAAGGCCGCGTTCACGAACCTCACGTTAAAGCGCTCGGCGAGGGTGCGGGCGCCTTTCCGGAGCCCGGGCAGCTGCTTCTCATCGAGGTAATCCGGGTAACGCCGAGCGCTTCCGCGCTCGAGCTCCAGCCCGGCAAGGAACCAGCCCTGCGTTCCGTTCTCGAGAGCGTAAACCGGGTTACGGACGCCGAAATTGATCAGGGTCTGCGCGCCGATGATGCTGCGCGTGCGGCCGGCACAGTTGACCACGATCCTGGTTCCGGACCGCCTGACGATTCCGCCGATGCGCAGCGGAAGCTCGGCGTTCGGGCAGCAGATGCCGCCGGGGATGTTCATCTTGCGGTACTCGGAGAACGGCCGGCCGTCCACCACTACCAAGTCCTCGCCCGCAGCCTGCATGCGGGCAAGTTCTTCGACCGTGACGCGCGGCGTGTGATAAGCGTGCTCGACCAGTTCGCCGAACGCCTTGCTCGGCACGTTGACACCGGCGAACAACGCATAGCCGGCCGCCGCCCAGGCCCGGGTGCCGCCCTCCAGTACGGATACGTCGCTGTAACCCAGGGCTTCGAGACGGCACGCGGCGAGCGCCGCCACGCCGAGCCGGCCATCGTCGCAGAGCACAGTGCACGTGGAGCGGCGCGGGACCAGCTGGCCCGCGTCAAGCTCGAGCCGGCTGTACGGCAGCGGCGCGGCGAAGAACAGGTGCGATTCTCCGAACTGGCCGGCCTCGCGCACGTCGAGCAAGGCGAGCTCCGCGCCGTCGTGCAGGATTTTCTTCAGCTGTCCGGCGCCGACGGTCTTGATTCGGGCTGGGGTGTGCTGGGTCATCGGGTTCTGGCTTGCAAGACACTTCGTCACGCGCGTGTCGTCTGAGCATCCTGTGTTTGTGAATAATCGGAGTTAGCGCAGGACGAGCGGAAGCCCGCTGGCGATCAGTACCAGGGCGACCAGGCGCTTGAACCTGAGCGGATTGAGGCTGGCGTGGATGTGGTTGCCGAGGAAGATGCCGATCATCATCAGCGGCAGCGCCGCAGCGGAGGCGATCAACGCGTCACGGTCGAAGGCGCCGACCGCGAGGTAGCCCGTGCCTCTCAGAATGCCCAGGCCGAACAGGATGGCCGCCACCGTCGAGCGGAATTCGTTCTTGCCCAGCCGGAGCAGGTCCAGGTAGATGGCGAAGAACATGCCGGCGTTCGCACCGAAGAGCGTGCCGACGAATCCGGCCGTGCTGCCCAGCGCCGGCGCGACGAGGCGCAGCGGGAGACGCGGCTCCGGGACGGCGCGGAAGCTCGCCCATAGCGAGTAGGCGCCGTAGCCCAGCACAAAGATGCCGAGCGCGCGGGCCAGCGTGAGGGCGTCAAGCGTGGTGAAGAAATAGAGCCCGAGCAGGACGCCGGCGAGGCAGGGCGGCAACACCCTCCAGGCGTCACGCCACGAGATGTAGCGGTGGCCTCTGGCAAGGATCGCGGCGGAGGATAGCAACCCGAGGAACGTCACCATCGGCGCGATCGTCTTGAGCGACAGAATCCAGGCGAGCAGCGGCACCGTGACGCCGCCGAAACCAGTGCTGCCGCGGATCGCGTACGAGAGCACGATGACGGCGCTGAAAAACAGGATTTCCGGAACGCTCAATGCTGCCATGCCTTACCCCGGGTGACGATTAAACCGCTGTCACTCTTTCAGGGTTTGTGGGGTTCGCGCTTGGCGGGCCCGCCACCGAGCAGGGCGGCGGTGGGGCGCTGCTGCCGGTGACGCAGCGAGGGCGCGGGCGGGTGCGCTGCCGGGGAGGCGGAGGCGGCAGCCGGCTCGTAAGGCTTGGTGAAATCGAAGCCGGGGGGGGCGGGCCGGGCGGCGGATTGCGTTTTTGCGTGTCCGGCTTCACCGGCGCGCCCCCTGTGGGGCCTGTGTTCTCGCGGCGCGGCGGGCTGGGCGCCGGAATCCGGTGCGCTGACCCGCGGCAGCTTGCGCTTGAGCAGCCGCTCGATGTCTTCCAGGTACCTCATTTCGTCCGGGCTCACCAGCGAGATCGCCTCGCCCGGCAGGCCGGCGCGGCCGGTGCGGCCGATGCGGTGCACGTAGTCTTCCGGCGTGTGGGGCAGCTCGTAATTCACGACGAACGGCAGCTGCTCGATGTCCAGTCCGCGCGCCGCGATGTCGGTCGCCACCAGCACCGCGGCCTTGCCTTCCTTGAAGTCTGCCAGCGCCTGCTCGCGCTCAGCCTGGGTGCGGTCGCTGTGGATCGCGGTGGCGGCGAGGCCGTCGTGCTGCAGCTGGCGCGCAAGGCGGTTCGCATCGCGCTTCATGCGCACGAACACCAGCACCTGGCGCATGTCGCGGCTGCGGATAAGCTGAGCCAGCAGCGCCCGCTTTCTCGGCAGAGCCGTCAGATAGACCTGGTGCGAGACGAGGTCGGGCGGCGCGTTGCGCGGTGCCACCTCGACCGTTACGGGCGAGCGCAGCAGCTCCTTCGCCAGCCGGCGCACCTCCTCCGGAAAGGTCGCGGAGAACAGCAGGTTTTGCCGCTGCGGCGGCAGCACGTTGAGGATGCGTTTGATATCCGGGATAAAACCCATGTCGAGCATGCGGTCGGCTTCATCCAGCACCAGAATCTCGACGCGCGAGAGATGAACGCTTTTCTGGTGCAGATGGTCGAGCAGCCGTCCCGGGGTGGCGACCAGGATGTCCACGCCGGCGTGCAGGGTCTTGAGCTGCGGGGTGATGTCCACACCCCCGTACACCACCGTCGTGCGCAACGCAAGGTACTTGCCGTAGGCGCGGACGCTTTCCTCGACCTGCGCTGCGAGCTCGCGCGTCGGCGTCAGGATCAGCGCGCGCACCGGATGCCGGGCGGGCGAGGGGCTGGCATTCGCGTGCGGGGCGAGCAGTTGCAACAGGGGCAGTGTAAAACCGGCGGTCTTGCCGGTGCCGGTCTGGGCTGCGCCCATCACATCGCGGCGCTGCAGGATCGGTGGAACGGCCTTCGCCTGAATCGGCGTGGGTTCCGTGTAACCTTGGTCTGCCACGGCGCGCAGCAGCTCGGGCAACAGACCCAGTGCAGAGAAGGTCGTCGGGGCTGCGCCGGAAGCATCCGGCATCGGTGGTTGGCGGCCGCTGGGCAGTGAAGTCACAGCTGCCGTCAGCGGCCCTGGCGAGGGCTTGGATAATCGGTCACAGATTGAAATTATACCTTGCTGCGGTGTGGCGCACTACGCGTGACGGTCGTGGCGGGAATCCGCCGTGGCCGATACGCTCCGGAAAACTGTCACGAATTCAAAAATCTGGTAAATTGTGCTGTGCATCGGACAAGACCGTGCGTCAACCCCTAATGAGCTTCATCTGACAAAAATGCACAATGCCATCGAGCAACCAGCCGCGCTGCGTAGCGGCTATCCGCTCATCCTTACCCTCGACACCCAGGGTGTGCCGCACCGCTGGATCAGTTGGCAGCACGCCTGCTACTACTACGCCAAGGACCAGGTGGCGTGGAGCACAGGAGAGCATGCTTTCACGGTGTATGGCGGCATGAACCGGCTGACCGGTGCACGTTCGTCCATCACGGCTTGCAGCATCATCGCCATCAAAGGCAAGGCGATGGCGATGAAGTCGTTCAGCCAGGTGCCGCCGCTCAACAACCGCGAGCTGTTCCACCGCGATCGCCAGATCTGCGCCTACTGCGCCGGGATGTTTCCGATCTCGAAGCTCACGCGCGAACATGTCATCCCGTTCTCGCGCGGCGGCAAGGACAGCTGGATGAACTCGGTGACGGCGTGCCGCGCCTGCAATGAGCACAAGGGCAATTGCACGCCGGAGCAGGCGGGGATGGAGCTGATCTATCTGCCGTACGTGCCGAACCGGGCGGAGTACCTGATTCTCACCAACCGGCGCATCCTTGCCGACCAGATGCAGTTTCTGGCACAGCACGTTCCGGCGCAAAGCCGCCTGCATCAAAAATCCGCGTAAAGCCGACACGCGCGGCTTTACGCGCACATGTTGGAACGGACGCCATCGGCGCCGCTCAACGCGTGCCAAGCATCACCCGATCAAACTAATTCCTCAACACCGGGTCGGTAGATTTGCGGGGGCGGACAATCGCGCGGTTCGCACGACCCCCTAATCTGACACTATGCTTGAAGAAATACACATATCCAATTGATATGTATAGTAGTTCATGTCTGAAATAGATCTGCATAGCCACTCCACCCGCTCGGACGGCCTGCTGCGGCCAAGCGAACTCGTGGGGCGCGCCGCGCGGCGTGGCGTGCGCGTCCTGGCGCTCACCGATCACGATGAAACCGGGGGGCTCGCCGAGGCGCGTGCCAGCGCCGACGAAGCGGGAATTACCCTGGTCAATGGTGTCGAGATATCCGTGACGTGGAATGGGCAGACCGTGCATGTCGTGGGACTGGGAATCGACCCCGGTCATCCGGAGCTCGCGGGCGGATTGGCGCAAATACGCTGCGGGCGGCGCGGCCGCGCTGAACGCATCGCGAGCGATCTCGAAAGCGCCGGCGTGAAGGGCAGCCTGGCGGGGGCGCAGGCGCATGTGACCAATCCCGACCTGGTCGGCCGCACGCACTTTGCGCGTTTCCTGGTCGAACGCGGCCATGCCCGCAACGTGCAGGGCGTGTTTCGGAAGTTCCTCACGGCGGGCAAGCCCGGCTACGTGGCCCATCAGTGGGCAGCTCTGGAGCAGGCAACCGGCTGGATACGGGCGAGCGGAGGCTTGGCGGTACTCGCGCATCCGGGTCGCTACTGGCTCGATGAACAGGAGCGGTGCTCGTTGCTCGCGGCGTTCAAGGAGGCCGGGGGCGCGGCCGTCGAGGTCGTCACCGGGAGCCACACGCCGGATCAGTTCCAGTCCTATGCCGGCTATGCCCGGCGCTTCGGCCTGCTGGCGTCGGCAGGCTCGGACTTCCATGGGCAGGGCGAGGGGCGGCGGGATCTGGGCGATCTGCCCGAACTCCCGGCGGGGTGCACCCCGGTATGGAGCCAGTTTTGAGCGCCGCGCGTTCAGCGCCGGGCGCAAATCCCGGCACAGCGCCCAAAACTCAATATTCATGAGCAGGAAGAATTGGCGCAATTTTTTTCCATACACCCGGACAATCCGCAACCGCGGCTGATACACCGCGCAGTCGAAATTCTTCGTGCAGGCGGAGTTATCGCCTATCCGACGGATTCCTGTTACGCGCTGGGCTGCCGGCTGGGGGACAAGGCGGCAATGGAGCGCGTCCGTGCGATCCGCCAGGTGGATGCGCGGCATCACTTTGCGCTGGTCTGCCGCGATCTCGCCGAGCTCGGGGTTTATGCGAAGGTGGACAATTCCCAGTTCCGTCTGCTGAAAAGCGCCACGCCAGGAAGCTACACTTTTCTCCTGCGGGCGACGCGGGAGGTGCCGAAACGGCTGCTGCACCCGAGCCGCAGAACGATCGGCCTGCGCGTGCCGAACCATCGCGTGGTGCAGGCGTTGCTGGCGGAACTCGGGGAGCCGCTGCTGAGCTCGACACTCACGTTGCCGGGCGACGATCTGCCCCTGAACGACGCACAGGAAATCCGCACGCGCCTCGAACACGTGGTTAACCTCGTACTCGACGGCGGGTCGTGCGGGATCGTGCCCACGACAGTGATTGATCTCACCGGCGAGGCACCCGTCGTCACGCGGCGCGGCAAGGGCAGCATCGCGCCCTTCGGGCTGCGGGCGTGACGCCCGGTCCCGGCGCCGGCGGCACAACCTGTTAAAATCGCATCTGCGCGAGCCATCAGGCCACGTGCGCCCTGACCCGGCCTGCGATCCGATAACATCAAGAACCTCACCGGCCTTCATGGAACTCAACCTGCTTCAGACCATTGCGATCTATGCGCTGCCGGTGATCTTCGCCATCACCCTGCACGAGGCGGCGCACGGCTATGTGGCCAAGCATTTCGGCGATCTCACGGCCTATGCGGAGGGACGCGTCAGCCTGAACCCGCTGCGCCACATTGATCCGTTCGGGACGATCGCGCTGCCACTGATACTGCTGGCGGTCAGCAAGCTGTTCGGGGGTGCCGGTATCCTGTTCGGCTGGGCGAAGCCGGTCCCCGTCAACTTCGCCAATCTGCGCCGCCCCAAGCGCGATATGTTGTGGGTGGCCGCCGCCGGCCCTTTCAGCAACTTCGCCATGGCCCTGTTCTGGGCGCTGATGGTGAAGATCGGGCTGTCCGTGCCGGGAGCTTATTTCGCGCTGCCGCTGGCGCTGATGGGCGCTGCGGGCGTCTTCATCAACATCATCATCATGGTGCTGAACCTCGTGCCCCTGCCTCCGCTCGATGGCGGGCGCATTCTGGTGAGCCTGCTGCCGCATCGCCTGGCGTACCGCGTGGCGCGCATCGAGCCCTACGGTTTTTTCATACTCATCCTGCTGCTGTTCACCGGTGTGCTCGGCGTCTTGCTGTGGCCAGCGATCGGCGTGTTGATGACGCTCGTCGCGGGCCTGCTCGGCGTCCCCTTGGGCGACCTCATCAGGCTTACCAACCTGGTTTCCTGAGAGACAAGAACCATGTTCGTGAACCGCGTTTTGTCCGGAATGCGTCCCACCGGCGCCCTCCACCTGGGGCATTACCATGGCGTGCTCAAGAACTGGATACGTTTGCAGCACGAGTACGAGTGTCTGTTCTTCGTGGCCGACTGGCACGCACTGACCACGCACTATGACACGCCGGACGTCATCGAGGAGCACGTGTGGGACATGGTGATCGACTGGCTCGCCGCGGGAGTGGACCCCGCGCAGGCGACGCTGTTCATCCAGTCGCGGGTGCCGGAGCACGCCGAGCTGCACCTGCTGCTGTCCATGGTGACGCCGCTCGGCTGGCTGGAGCGGATTCCGACCTACAAGGACCAGCAGGAAAAGCTCGCGGAGAAGGATCTCTCGACCTACGGTTTTCTCGGCTACCCGCTGTTGCAGAGCGCCGACATCCTCATCTACCGCGCCAACCGGGTGCCGGTGGGGGAAGACCAGGTGCCGCACGTCGAGTTCACGCGCGAGATCGCGCGGCGCTTCAACCACGTATTCGGGCGCGAGGAGGGCTTCGAGCAGAAGGCGGAGGCGGCGATCAGGAAGCTCGGCGCGAAACGCGCACGGCTCTACCGGCAACTGCGCACCAAGTACCTGGAAAAGGGCGATGCGGAGGCGCTCGCCGCGGCGCGCGTGCTGGTGGAGGAAGCGCAGAACCTGCCGATGGGCGACCGCGAGCGGCTGTTCGGCTACATCGAGGGCGGCGGCAAGGTAATACTGACCGAGCCGCAGGCCATGCTCACCGAGGCCTCGAAGATGCCCGGGGTGGACGGGCAGAAGATGTCGAAGTCGTACAACAACACCATCGGGCTGCGCGAGGACGCGGAGAGCATCACCAGGAAGATCCGCACCATGCCGACCGATCCGGCGCGGGTGAAGCGCTCCGATCCGGGCGATCCCGACAAATGCCCGGTATGGCAGTTCCACCTGGTCTATTCGGACGAGGGTCGCAAGGAGTGGGTGCAGAAGGGTTGCCGCAGCGCCGGCATCGGCTGCCTGGAATGCAAGCAGCCGGTGATCGACGCCGTGCTCGAGGAGCTGAAGCCGATGCGCGGGCGCGCCCAGCAGTACCTCGAGGACCCGACGCTGGTGCGCTCGATCATCGCCGACGGCTGCGAGAAGGCGCGCAAGCTCGCGCAGGAAACGCTGCGTGACGTGCGTGAGGTGATGGGCCTCGATTACAGCTAGGTTTCGCGGCGGTTTCACTGTAGAATACGCCGATGCCAGCGCCGCTTTTCGAGCGCGCTTCCGCGCCGGCCCAACGGGCCACCCCTGGCACCGGCTTCCCCGCCGGCGGATTGCCTCTCCCTTGGTATTCAGCGCGTTGCGGTTTTGCCGCGTCGGTGCCGGCCGGCGCATCGGGGACGGAATGAGCGAAGCCGCGACCGCGCCCATCGCCAGGGTCTATGGCCGGCCGCTGCTGGAGGTGCCGCAGGATCTTTACATCCCGCCCGATGCCCTGGAGGTGTTCCTCGAGCAGTTCGAGGGGCCGCTCGACCTGCTGCTATATCTCATACGCAAGGAAAACGTCAACGTCCTCGACATCCCGATGGCGCAGCTCACCGCGCAGTACCTCGAGTACGTCGAGATGATGCGCACCCGCTCGCTCGAGCTCGCCGCGGAATACTTGTTGATGGCGGCCATGCTGATCGAGATCAAGTCGCGGATGCTGCTGCCGCGCCCGGCGGCGGCGGATCTCGAGGATGACCCGCGCGCCGAGCTGGTGCGGCGTCTCCTGGAGTACGAGCAGATGAAGCTTGCCGCGCAGCGCGTGAACGAGCTGCCGCAGGCGGGGCGCGACTTCTCGCTGGTGCACGTGCTGTTCGAGCAGACGGTCGCCGGCCGGATGCCGGAAGTGAGCGCGGCGGACCTGCGGACGGCGTGGCTCGCGCTGCTCACGCGTGCGGAGGTGAACCGCCACCATCGCATCACGCGCGAGCAGCTCTCGGTGCGCGAGCACATGAGCCGCATCCTGCGCCGGCTGCAGGAGATGCGCTACGTCGAGTTCAAGGAGCTGTTCGACCCGGCGCAGGGTGTCGCAGTGCTGGTGGTCACGCTGCTCGCGCTGCTCGAGCTGGCGCTCGAGAGCCTGGTCGAGCTCACACAGCAGGCGGCGTATGCGCCGATCTACGTGAAACTGAAGGCCGGCCACCTCGCGGCCGTCGAATGACACGAAACAGGGTAATGGACGCTTCGTCGCTTGATATCGGACAGGTAAAAAGGGTGCTGGAGGCGGCGCTGCTGACCAGCCAGGAGCCGCTGCCCGTCCCGGAGCTGAGGAAATTGTTCGACGAGCAGCTCTCGAGCGACACGCTGCGCCGCGTGCTTGAGGAGTTGCGCGGCGAGTGGCAGGGCAGGGGCGTCGAGCTCGTTCACGTCGCCTCCGGCTGGCGCTTTCGCGCCCGCCCCGAGTACCAGCAGTTCATCGAGCGCCTCAATCCCCAGAAGCCGCCGCGTTATTCGCGCGCGGTGATGGAAACCCTGACGATCATCGCCTACCGGCAGCCGGTGACGCGCGGGGACATCGAGTCGATCCGCGGCGTCACCGTGTCCACGAACATCATCCGGGTGCTCGAGGAGCGCGGTTGGATTGACGTCGTCGGCCATCGCGAGGTACCCGGGCGCCCGGCGCTCTACGGCACGACCAGGGCGTTTCTCGACGATCTCAATCTTTCCTCGCTCGAGGAGCTGCCCCCTCTCGACGATCTTGGCTCGCTGGTCGAAACGGCAGGCGCAGCGCCGCAGCCGCGGGCCGAAGAAGGGCCGGCGCCCGAAGCCATCGAGACGCCGAGGGCGGCCGCCGCCTGAGCCGGCGCGCCGCGCCCGTTCCGCTAACGGGTCAGCCGCCGGTAGATGTCGGAGACCTTGAGCGGCAACCGCGCGACATGGCGTGGTCCGATCCGAATCAGCGACCACGCTTCAAAGAGGAACCGCCCGAATCGCGAATTCCAGGGTCTGCAGATCGCCGAACACGTAAGTCGGCGGCGCGCTCACGCCCGCGACCGTCCCGGGATCGATTCGCAGCGTTTTTTCCCCTTTGACGTTCCGAACGCGCTCAATGACAGCGCGGTGCTCATGACCATTGCACACCAGGTCGTAGTCGCCCGTGAGCGCCATGGCCTTGGCATAATGCGGGTAGTGCACCAGGAAGATCCGCCGCTGCGCGAGGGAGAGGAACGCGTCCTGGCCGTAGTAATGAATGCGCTTGCCATGCTCCTGCGCAAAGCGGGACAGGAAATACAGGTCACCCGTGTTGTTGCCGTGTATCAGGTGGATCGGCAGGTCCAGGCCGATGACCGCATGCAGCGTCGAAGGCGCAATCAGATCGCCGCAATGCAGCACTGCCTGGGCACCGAGGGCCTTTGCTTCTGCAACGGCGGCAGCAAGTGGCTCGCGATGGTCGTGGCTGTCGGAGACGATGCAGATTTTCAGATTCCACCTCCGCGGGCATTGTATCCGATGCGCCGCTAATGAGTTCTGTATAACTAATGTCCTACGAGAGGCACAAAGAAAGAGCGATCAGGAATCCCGCTTCGTCTATGAAGACGATCGCCGCGCCCCGGCGGGCGGCGTTTTTTTTACCCGTGGCCAGTCCTCATGCACCCAGCGCCGAATGGCCTGTTCGTCGCGCTCCAGGGCCCGACGCGTGGGCTTTTGTGGGCTCCATCCCAGATCGTGCAGTAAGCGCCCGATATGATCGACGTGGTAGCACACACCAAAGCGCCGTTCGATGAGTTCGGCCACCCGTGGGCAGGTCCACAGATTGGTGTCGTAGCCTGCGGCCTGCGCACCCTTGAGCAGCAGCGCCTCGAGCGTGTTCCGCTGTTTGGCCCGAAGCTTGGGCGGGCGCCCCGGGGCGGGCTTCGCACGCACGCCGGCTACGCCCTGCGTGCGTGCAGCTGCCTTCCAGCGCCGCACGCTGCGACGATCCACACCGATGCGTCGGGCCACCTCAACGGGCAGCAGTCCTTCCT
>DAIDBG010000168.1 GCA_027310225.1 bacterium
GTCGTGTACATCACCCTGCCGATGGCGCGCGATCCGCGGTTGATGCGCCTGCTCGACGAGCTGCGCGATACGACCGCCTCGATCTACTTCGTGCCGAGCACGCTGCCCTTCGAGCCGATCCAGGCGCGCCTCGATCACGTGGGCGGCGTCCCGGTGATCGCCGTGTGCGAGACCCCGTTCTGCGGGATCAACGGCGTCATGAAGCGCGCCTTCGACCTCACGGTCGGCAGTCTCGTGCTGCTCGCCATCTGGCCGCTCATGCTGGCGATCGCGATCGGCGTGAAGCTCTCCTCGCCCGGGCCGGTGCTGTTCAAGCAGCGGCGCTACGGACTCGATGGCCGCGAGATCCTGGTGTGCAAGTTCCGCACCATGACGGTGTGCGAGGACGGGGAGCGCATCGAGCAGGCGCGCAAGGACGACCGGCGCATCACGCGGTTCGGCGCGCTGCTCAGGCGAACCTCGCTCGACGAGCTGCCGCAGCTCTTCAATGTGCTCGCGGGCTCGATGAGCCTCGTCGGGCCGCGGCCCCACGCGGTGGCGCACAACGAGCAGTACCGCGGCCTCATTGACGGCTACATGGTCCGGCACAAGGTGCGCCCGGGCATTACCGGGTGGGCCCAGGTCAACGGCTTCCGCGGCGAGACCGAGACCGTGGAAAAGATGACGCGGCGCCTCGAGTACGACCTCGATTATCTCAAGCACTGGTCGGTGTCGCTGGATATCTGGATTCTGTTCAAGACCGCCTGGGTGGTGGTGCATGACCGCAATGCGTACTAAGGGCCCTGGAGCAGGCGCCCGGCCCATGAGCCGATGGATGGCAGGCGCCGTCCTCATCGTGGCGAGCCTGGCGACCGC
This sequence comes from bacterium, assembly GCA_027310225.1. Taxonomy (GTDB): domain Bacteria; phylum Pseudomonadota; class Gammaproteobacteria; order Burkholderiales; family SG8-41; genus SG8-41. The sequence goes on from DAIDBG010000168.1 coordinate 856, forward strand.
GTGCTCGCAGGCGCCGGCGCGCGTGGAGTCGCGCGCGGCCGCGGGCCCCGCGGCCCCGCAGGTCCAGCCGCGCGATGCCGCACCCGCCCAGACCGCCGCCGCGCCGGCGGAGACGGCGGCCCCGACGGCGCCCGCGCAGCCCGGGGCCGCTGCCGCGAGTGCCGCGCCCTCGGTGAACGAATACCGCCTCGGCCCGGGCGACGTCGTGAAGATCTCGGTTTACAACAACCCCGACCTCGCGACGGAATCCGAGATCTCGCAGCAGGGCAAGATCAGCTTCCCGCTCGTCGGCGAGGTCGCGGTCGGCGGGCTCACGCGCGGCGAGGCCGAGCGGGCGATCGTGCGCGCCCTGGGCGAGGGCGGGTTCGTGCCCAACGCCTACGTCAACCTGCTGGTGGCGCAGTACCGCAGCCAGCAGGTCTCGGTGATGGGCGAAGTGAACAAGCCCGGGAAGTACCCCGTGAGCCTGAACGCCACCGTCGCCGATCTCCTCGCCATGGCGGGCGGGATCACGGCCAAGGGATCGAACGTGATCACGCTCATCCAGAAGGACGCGAAGGGACGCACCGTGCAGCAGGAGATCAACGTCAGGAAGCTGCTCGCCGGCGGCGACGCCGCCAACCCGAGCGTCGGCTACGACGACATCATCTACGTGCCGCCGCTGCCGGTGTTCTACATCTACGGCGAGGTGCGCCAGCCCGGCGCCTACCCGATCGCGCCGGAGATGACCGTGCGCCAGGCGCTCTCGCTGGGCGGCGGGCTCACGGTGCGCGGCACGGAGCGCGGCATCCAGCTCGAGCGCAAGGGCAAGGACGGCAAGATGATGAGCCGCCGCGCGCAGATGAGCGAACGGCTGCAGCCGGACGACGTGCTGAACGTGCCCGAGGGGTGGTTCTAGGCATGAGCTTCTGGCAATTCCTCACCATCGTTCGGGCGCGGCGGGCGCTGATCCTCACGGTCACGCTGGCCCTGGTCGTCGTCGTCGCTGCGGTGAGCGTGCTGTTGCCCGAGCGCTACCAGGCCACCGCCAGCCTGGTGGTTGATCCGAAGGCGGCGTCCGCGGCGTCGGGCCAGTCGGGCGGCAAGCTCGACGACGTCATCTCGACCCAGCTCGACATCATCATGAGCCCCGCGACGGCGCTGCGGGTGGTGGACGCGCTCGGCCTCGAGCGCCAGAAGGATATCGGCGCGCTGGTCGCGGAGTCGCGGCCGCTGTACCGCGTGTGGTGGATGATCTCCGCCCGCTTTCGCGCGGACGACGATGCGGCGCAGCCGAAGAGCCTGAAGGACTGGATCGCCGACCGCCTGCTAAGGAACCTCACGGTCAAGTCGAACCGCGACAGCCGCCTGATCAGGGTCACCTATTCGGCGCCCGACGCGCAATTCTCGGCGGCCGTGGCCAACGCGTTCATTAACGGCTACCTCGCTACCGTGCGCGAGGTGCAGGCGGGACCGGCCCGGGAAAACGTCCGGCTGTTCGAGGAGCAGGTCGAAGGGCTCAGGAAGAACCTCGAGCAGGCCGAGGCGAAGCTCGCTAAGTTCCAGCAGGACAAGGGCATCCTCGCGACCGACGAGCGCATGGACCTCGAGACCGGCCGGCTGAGCGAGCTCTCGGCGCAGCTCGCCATGGCGCAGTCGCAATCCTACGAGAGCCAGGCGCGGCAGCGGCAGTTGCGCGAGTTTCTCGCGAGCGGCGGCAAGGGCGAGGCGCCGGGAGAGATCATGTCGAGCTCGGTGGTGCAGCAGTTGAAACAGGGTGTGGCGGAGCGCGAAGCGAAGCTCTCGGAGCTCTCGCGCCGGATCGGTCCCAACCATCCGCTATACCAGGCCGCGGCCACCGAGCTCGCGGGGCTGCGCGCCCGGCTGAACGAGGAAATGCGCATGGCGGCGCAGGGCGCGCTCGCGACCACGGGCGTGGCGCCGCAGCGCGAAGGAGCGCTGCGCGGCGCGCTCGAGCAGCAGCGCAGCAAGGTCCTTCAGCTCAAGAGCGCCCGCAACCAGCTCGCGATGCTGGTGCGGGAAGTCGACGGCCAGCGCCAGGCCTACGACGAGGCAATGAAGCGCCTCACCCAGACGCGGATGGCGAGCGACAGCGGCCAGGGCAGCGGCGCGCTGGTCGGTTCCGCCGTCGTGCCGACCCGGCCGGCGAGCCCCAACCTGCCGCTCAACGTCGCCGCCGCGCTGGCGATGGGGCTCGTGCTGGGCGTAGGCCTCGCGCTGCTGAGCGAGAGCCTCAACAGCTACGTGCGCTCCGAGCAGGATCTCGTGGAGCTCGCCGGCGCGCCGGTGCTCGCCGTGCTGGTGCCTAGGGGCGGCGGCAGGGGCGCGCGCTACCTCGGAAGCCCGAATGTCTATTCGCTGCCCAAACCCTGACCCAGGACGCCCATGACCCAGAACGCCTCCGGAAATCGCGAACCCAGCCTGCAGTCACCCGCCGCAAGCCTCGAGGACCGGCCCATCGGCCGCATCCTGGTGGACATGGGCAAGCTGCGCCCGCGAGACGTGGACCGCGTGTTTGCTTTGCACCGGAAAGAGGGCCTGCGCTTCGGCGAGGCGGCGCGCAAGCTGCGGCTCGTCAAGGACGCCGATGTCCAGCTCGCGCTGTCGGTCCAGTTCAACTATCCGTACCTCAAGGCCGGGCAGGGCGCGCTCGCCCCGGAGCTCATCGCCGCGCAGGAGCCGTTCGACCAGCAGGCTGAGGCCTTGCGCGACTTGCGCACGCAACTGCTCCTGCACTGGGTCAATCCGGAGCGCCGGGTGCTGGCGATCGTCAGCCCCGACGCGCGCGACGGCCGCAGCTACCTCGCGGCGAACCTGGCGGTGGTGTTCGCGCAACTCGGCGAGAAGACGCTGCTCATTGACGCCGACCTGCGCTTCCCGCGCCAGCACCGCCTGTTCGGCCAGGGCAACGGGCCGGGCCTCGCGCAGGTGTTGAGCGGCCGCGGCGGGATCGAGGCCGCCGAGCGCGTGGTGTATTTCGACAGCCTGTGGCTGCTCGCCGCGGGGGCCGCGCCGCCCAATCCGCTCGAGCTGCTGTGCCGGGTGGAATTCGCGCGCCTGCTGGAGGAAGCGCGCAAGCGCTTCACGATCATCCTTATTGACACCCCGGCGGCCGCGCGCGGCTCGGACGCGAAGATCGCCTCCGCCCGCGCTGACGGCGTGCTGCTCGTCGCGCGCCAGGACCGCACCCGCATGGCGGATCTCGCCGGCCTGTGCCGGGCGGTCGGTGCGAGCGGCACCCCGCTCGCGGGCACTGTGCTGAACCGCGTCTGACGAGCATCGTGAAAATGGTTGACGATGCCCGCCCCCTCACCCCTTCCCCCTCTCCCGAGTGGAGAGGGGAAATGGGCGGCGGCAAATGGCTCGTCAGCCATTTGCCGGAAGCTCAATAGGAGACTTCATGGGAAAACGGGCGCTGATCACTGGGATCACCGGCCAGGACGGGGCCTACCTCGCGGAATTCCTGCTCGGGAAGGGCTACGAGGTGCACGGCATCAAGCGGCGCACCTCGCTCTTCAACACCGACCGGATTGATCACCTCTACCAGCACCCGCAGCAGCGCAACCGCCGCTTCTTCCTGCACTACGGCGACATGACCGACGCCAGCAGCCTGGTGCGCGTGGTGCAGCTCGTCCAGCCCGACGAGATCTACAACCTCGCCGCGCAGAGCCACGTCGCCGTTTCCTTCGAGGAGCCCGAGTACACGGCCAACGCCGATGCACTCGGCGCGCTGCGGCTGCTGGAGGCGATCCGCATCCTGGGGCTGGAGAAGAAAACGCGCTTCTACCAGGCGTCCTCCTCGGAGCTCTACGGCATGGTGCGCGAGGTGCCGCAACGGGAGAGCACGCCGTTCCATCCGCGCAGCCCGTACGCGGTGGCGAAGCTCTACGCCTACTGGATCACGGTGAACTACCGCGAGGCGTGGGGCCTCTACGCGTGCAACGGCATCCTCTTCAACCACGAGTCACCGACGCGCGGCGAGACCTTCGTCACGCGCAAGATCACACGCGCGCTCGCGCGCGTCGCGCTCGGGCTGCAGGAATGCCTCTACGTCGGCAACCTCGACGCGAAGCGCGACTGGGGCCATGCCCGCGACTACGTCGAGATGCAGTGGTTGATGCTGCAGCAGGAGCGGCCCGACGACTACGTCATCGCGACCGGCACCCAGTACTCGGTGCGCCAGTTCATCGAGGCCGCCGCCGCCGAGTTGGGCGTCACCCTGAGCTGGGAGGGCGACGCGGTCGACGAGGTGGGCGTGGTCGCGGAGGTGCGCGGCGATCTCGCGCGCAGCATGGACGTCGGCCAGACGATCGTGCGCGTGGACGCGCGCTATTTCCGGCCGGCGGAGGTGGACACGCTGCTCGGCGACGCCACCAAGGCGCGGCTCAGGCTCGGATGGACCCCGCGGACGCAGTTCAGCGAGCTCGTGGCCGAGATGGTGCGCGAGGATTACCGCTCCGCCCAGCGCGACAGCATGGTGAAGAGACATGGATACCGCGTACTCGAATACCAGGAGTGACACCATCGGCCCGTACGGCCGCATCTACGTCGCCGGGCACCGCGGCATGGTGGGCTCGGCCCTGGTGCGCCGGTTGCGGGCGAAGGGCTACGCCAACCTGATCGTGCGCACGCGGCAGGAACTCGACCTTGCCGACCAGGCCGCGGTGCACCGCTTCATGGAGGCGGCCGAGCCTGATTACGTGTTCCTCGCGGCGGCCCGAGTCGGCGGCATCGTCGCCAACAACACCTGGCGCGGCGATTTTCTCTACGACAACCTGATCATCGAGGCGAACGTCCTCCACGCCGCCCTGCGCGCGGGCGTGAAGCAGTTGATGTTCCTCGGCTCGAGCTGCATCTACCCGCGCGACTGCCCCCAGCCGATCCGCGAGGAGTACCTGCTCACCGGCCCGTTCGAGCGCACCAACGAGCCGTACGCGATCGCGAAAGTGGCGGGCCTGAAGCTGTGCGAGGCGTTCAATGCGCAGCACGGCACGCGCTACGTGTCGGTGATGCCGACCAACCTCTATGGGCCGAACGACAATTTCGACCCCGTGAGCAGCCACGTGCTGGCGGCGCTGCTGCGCAAGGCACACGTCGCGAAGCAGGAGGGCGCGGAGGCGCTGACGGTGTGGGGTTCGGGCACGCCGCGCCGGGAGTTCCTGCACGTGGATGACCTAGCGGACGGCTGCATCCTGCTCATGGAGCAGGGCATCGGGACCGGCGTCTTCAACATCGGCAGCGGCACCGACGTCACGGTGCGGGAGCTCGCCGAGACCATCGCGCGGGTGGTGGGGTACGAGGGCCGGCTGGTGTTCGACCGCGCCAAGCCGGACGGCACGCCGCGCAAGCTCCTCGACGTGAGCCGCATGCAGGCGCTCGGCTGGCGCCCGCGGCACGCCCTCGAGGACGGCATACGGCTTACCTACCGGTGGTGCATCGAGAACGAGGTGTTCGATTACGCCGAGGCGGAACACGGGTGACGTTCAGGGATTCCGGCAGCCTGGCGCTCGCGAATGGCGCCCGCGCGATGGGCGCCTTGCGCGCCGCGGCTCGCCGCGCCTTGTCGGCGGCGCGGGCCGCGCGGCGCGGCCTCGGGCGGCTCTCCGGCGCCGGCTGGGCGCTCGCCGACCAGTGCGTGGTGAGCGCCGCCAACTTCATCACCATCTACCTCTTCGCCCGCTATCTCGACGCTCCGGTCTTCGGCGCGTACATGCTGGCCTACACCGGACTGCTGCTGATGACCAACCTGCAGGGCGCGCTGGTGGTGCAGCCTCACAACGTGCTGGCGGCGGGGTTGCCCCACACGGAATACCGGCGGTTCACGGGCGCGCTCGCCGTCCTGCAGGCGCTCTATTGCGTCGCGGCCGCGACCGCGCTCGGAGCGGTCGGCTGGCTGCTCACCGGGACGGTCGCGCCGGCGGCGGGCGGCATCCTGCTCGCGCTGGCCGCCGCCGCGGTGCCGTGGATGGGCCAGGAATTCGTGCGCCGCGTGCTCTATACGCGCGGCCAGGCGCGCGCCGCCGCGGTGAACGACTTTATCACCTACGGCCTGCAACTGTTCGGCGCCGTGGTGCTCGTCCAGATGGCGGGACCGCGCGCAACACCGGGCTCGGCGCTCTCCGTGCTCGGCCTGTCCTCCGTGGCCGGAGTACTGGTGGGCCTGTGGCAGCTGCGGGAGCACGTGAGTTTCGTGCAGGCGCGCGCTTCGATTCTGCGCGCGTGGTCGGAGGCGTGGGAGTTCGGCCGCTGGCTGACCGCGCAGAACGGGCTCGCCTGGTTCGGCGCGCAGGGGCATTCGTGGGTGGTCGCGCTCCTGCTGGGCGCCGAGCAGGTGGGGGTCTATCGCGCCGCGACCCACCTCGTGAACGTGATGAATCCGGTGCTGCAGGCGGCCTTCAGCTACCTGCCCTCGCGCGGCAGCCTCGCCTATCACGCCGGCGGAGCGACCGGCCTCTCGCGGTGGGTGAAGACCACCTCGCTGGTGCTGCTCCTCGCGCTGCTGCCGTTCAGCGCGGTGCTGGTGGGGTTCCCCGACGCGGTGCTGCGGCTCGCGTACGGCGAGAAGTTCGCGGGAACGAGCCTGCCGCTGATCCTTGCGCTGGCGGCGCTCGGCCAGCTCGTCGGCTTCGCGAAATACCCGTTCGACCTCGGGCTGCTCGCGCTGCGCTCGACGAAATCCATCTTCTACGCCTACCTGGTACCGGTGGTGCTGCTGCTCACGGTAGGCGTGGCGCTCGTCTATTTCCTCGGGATCGTGGGGGTGCCGATATCGGGCTTGGTGATCAATACGGCGCTGCTGGTCGCGACCGGGCTCGCCTACCGCAGGCGCATGCGGCAGGAAAAGCGTGATCAACCACGGATGAACACAGATTCATGAACGGAAACCTGCAATCCCCCGCGCCGGCCCGCCGCTGGCAGCCGCGCGAGCGCGCGCAATCCGCGCACCCGGGCGCCCGCGGCGCGCGGCCCGAAGTCGCCGCATTCGGGGAGTGGGACACCGCGAATCTCGGCGACCGCGGCATCCACGAGGGGGTCCTGCGGTTCTTCACCGGATGCGGCTGGGGCGTGCGCTCGTTTGGCGTATCTTCGCTCGCGCCGGTGCCGGCGGACGGCGCGTTCCAGGACGCGCCGTCCGGCAAGCTCGAGCGGGTGCGCGCGATGCTGCGGTCGGCGCCGCGGCTCAAGCGCACGTTGCGCGGCGCCCGCCAGCGCGTGCGCATGGCCGGGCTGCTGGCCGAACTCGGGCAGGTGCAGGCGATCGCGGTGGGCGGGGGTGCGTTGCTCACCGACAGCAATCTGCATTTTCCGCAGTCGCTCGCCCAACTCGCACGCGCCGCGCGCCGGCTCGACAAGCCCGTGCTCTGCCTCGGCTGCAGCGTGGAAGGGGACTGGTCGGGAGCGGGCGAGAGGATGATCCGGGATTTCCTCGCCGCGTGCCACGTGATCGCGGCGCGTGACGACGCCACGGCGGCCCGGCTCGGCGAGGTGCTCGGCACGCCCCCGCCCGTCTTCGGCGACTTTTGCTTGTCGGAAGAGCGCATCCTGGGCGGGTCCGCGCGCGGCGAGGAGCGCATTGCGCTCGCGATCAACGTCTGCCAGCTCGCCGGTCCCTGGGCGCCGGCCCAGGAGCGCTACGAGGAGGCGATGGTGGCCCTCGTGAACCGGCTCGCCCGCAGCGCGGCCGCGCGGCGCGCGGCGATCCGGGTCTTCACGACCGGGCCCGCGGAGGACACGCACGCCGCCGAGCGCGTCTTCGCGCGGCTCGCCGCGCGTGGCGCGGAGCTGCACCTTCCCCGCAATCTCGCCCAGCTCTCGGCGATGCTGCGCACGAGCGCGGCGGTGGTGGCGACGCGCCTGCACGGAGCGGTGCTCGCTCTCGCCGAGCACACGCCGGCCGTGGGTATTTCGACCGCGCCGAAGCTGCGCAACTTCTTCTCGACCCTGGGCATCCGGCGCCATTTCCACGATCTCGGGGACGCGCGGCGCCTCGCCGAGTGGCTCGCCGAAGCGGATTACGACGCGCTCTACGCCGAGCAGCGCCGCGCGCTGGTACGCGCGCCGGTGTGGGCCGGCCGGGCGCGGGTGCGCGACCAGCTCGAATCACTGGCCGGGATGGGACTCGAATGCAGGTGACACTCTACCTCAAGCACTTTCCGGCGGCGGGCGCGCCGCTGAACGACGGCACCTCGACGGCGGTCGGGGGGCTCGCCGCGGGCCTCGCCGAGAATGGCGCGCGGGTCACGGTGCTGTGCGAGGGGGAGACGCGCAGCTCCGTCAGGACCGAGCGCGGCTACGCGGTCGAATGTTTCGCCAACCGCAGGCCCTACCGGACGTTCTCGCTGGCGCCGGGCCTGAAGCGCTACGTCGCCGAGCACCTCGCGCCGCGCCGCGCGCTGTGCCTGGTGAACGGCATGTTCCACCCGGGCGTCTATGCCATGGGCCGGTGGCTGCGGCGCCACGGCGTGCCCTACGTGGTGGCGCCGCACGATCCCTATGACCCGGTCGTCTTCCGCCGCAACGGCCACCTGAAGTGGCCGTACTGGTACCTCTTCGAGCGCCGGCTGCTGAAGCGGGCGAGCGCGGTGCAGGTGCTCGACATGAAGCACGCTGCCTGCCTGCGCCGCCTCGGCGTCGGCACGCGCGTCATCGAGACCCTGAACGGCGTCGCGCCCGACCGCGTCCCGGCGGAATCGGAATTGCGGTGGCGCGAGCCGGGGGAGACCGCCCGGCTCGTATTCCTGGGCCGGATTGACGCCTACAACAAGGGCCTCGACATCCTGGTCGAGGCGTTTCCGAGCGTCGCCGCGCTGGTGGACGCGCGGCTCACGGTGCAGGGACCGGACTGGGGCGACCGCCCGCGCCTCGAGCGCCAGGCGGCGGCGGGAATGGCCGCCGGCAAGGTGGCGTTCCTCGGGCCGGACTACTCGCGGTCCTCGCCGCAGATCCTCGGCGAGCACGACGTCTTCTGCCTGCCCTCGCGTTTCGAGGGCTTCGGGCTGGCGGCGCTCGAAGCGATGCTGGCGGCGCGCGTGCTGCTCGTGTCCGAGCGCGCCGGCATCGCGCGCCATGTCCAGGCGAGCGGCAGCGGCGTCGTGGTGGAGCCGACCGCGGCCGGCGTTGCGGAGGGGCTGCTCGCGCTCCTGCGCCGGCGCGCGGAGTGGCGCGCCATGGGGCTCGCCGGGCGCCGCTACGCGCTCGCGAACCTGCAGTGGAAGAACATCGCCGCCGGTGCCCTCCGGCAGTACGAGCGACTCGTCGCCTGACCATGGACGAACAATCCTCCGTCGCGCAGGCCCTGTTCCGCTTCCTCGAGCGCAGCGGCGCGCCCTGGTGCGTCGTCGGCGACACGCGCGACTACCCGCAGGTCATCGCGAGCGACGTGGACATCGTGCTGGATCCGGAGGCGTTCACCGGCGTGGCGCGGCTCGTCGCACGCTTCTGCGCGGAGTGCGACGTGCGGCTGGTGCAATGGATCGAGCACGAGCAAACGGCCGTGTACTGCGTGCTCGCGTGGCTCGGCGAGGATGGCGGGTTCTGCTTTCTCGCGGTGGATTTCTGCAGCGACTACCGCCGCGGCGGGCGGCTGCTGCTCGCCGCGAAGAGCATCCTCGACCAGTGCCTGCCCGCGACCGACGCGCGCGGCTTCGAGCGCGGGTTCCGGGTCCCGCCGGCGTCCGTGCAGTTCATCTATTACCTGATGAAGAAGGTGGACAAGCGGGAGCTCGACGACGAGCACGGCGACTATCTCTCCGCGTGCTGGCGCGAAGACCCCGACGGCGCGTGGAGCGAGGTCGTCCGATACTGGCCCGTGGCCGAGGAAGCCGGGCTGATCGCGCGCGCGGCGGCGGCCAACCGGTGGTTCCCGGTGCGCGCCGTGCTGCAGCGGCTGCGGCGCGCGCTGCACCGCTCGGCGCCGCTGTCGGCCCGCGCCCTGGCCGGCGAGCTGCGACGGTGCGTGCGGCGCGCGCTCCGGCCGACGGGGCTCACCGTGGCCGTGCTCGGCCCCGACGGCAGCGGCAAGAGCAGCGTGATCGAGCGCATGCTGGCGGACCTCGCTCCGGTATTCCGCCGCACGCTGCGCCTGCACCTGCGCCCGCGCCTCGTCGGAGCGGGCCGGGCGCCCGCTGGCGACGCGACCGCCCCCCACGCGCTGCCCGCCCGCGGAACCGCCGCGTCCCTCGCCAAGCTCGCGCTGTTCCTGGCGGACTACATCGCGGGCCACGCGCTGCGGATCTGGCCCCTGAAGTGCCGCTCGGCGCTCGTCGTGTTCGACCGCCACTACCGCGACCTCGCGGTTGACGCGAGGCGCTATCGCTACGGCGGCCCGCTCGCGCTCGTGCGCTGGGCGGCGCGCTTCGTGCCCGGCCCCGACCTGTGGGTGGTGCTCGATGCACCGGCCGCGGTGCTGCAGGCGCGCAAGCGCGAGGTGCCGGCCGCGGAATCCGAGCGCCAGCGCACCGCGTACCGCGAGCTCGCCGAGCACCTCCCCAACGGCGTCGTGGTGGACGCCGCGCAGGAGCTGCTCCCCGCGGCCATGGAGGCGGAGGCCGCGGTGCTGCGGTGGATGGAGGGGCGGCTCGAGTACCGTTACCCGCAGCTGCAAGTCGAGCAGAACCCGCTCTCGGCGCGCCTTCTGCTTTACTTCTGCCGCCGGAGAACGCCCGTGCTCGCGAAGCTGTTCCGCATCCTCCTCAACTCCGACATCCACTGCCGCGCCTTCGCGCCGATCCTGCTGGCGCATCCCTACGGCATCGTCATCCACGGCGATACGGTGATCGGCCACCGCGTGACGATCATGCAGCAGGTCACGCTCGGCGCCAAGGATCGCGGCGTGCACGCGGCGCCGGTGATCGAGGATGGCGTCTATATCGGTGCCGGCGCGAAGGTGCTCGGCGCCGTTCGCATCGGGCGCGGCGCGGTCATCGGCGCCAACGCGGTCGTCACGCGCGACGTCCCGCCGCATTGCACGGTGGTGGGCGCGAACCGCATCGTGCGCGCGCCGGCGCCGGCCGAAGCGCGCGAGGACGAGGCGCCGGAAGAGGAGGCGCCGCCGGAGCGCGAGCGCTTGAGCGCGTGAGCCAGGACCATGAGCCACAGAGAATCCGGAATCTCTGTGGCTATCGGGTTTGAGGTCTGAGCATGTCGGTCTGGACGTACAGGAACGGAGCGGCGGTTGCGCCCGCGCGAGCGCGCGGCGGGCTGCTGTGGACCGAATACTGGTACCTCGCCGCCGCCATCGCCGCCATCGTCGTCGCGGTGGATCCGCTGGAGATGGGGCTGGCGGCCGAGCCGCTGCTGAAGCACCTCGCGCTCCTGATCTCGCTACCCGCGCTGGCGCTGACTTTCCTGGGGAGCCGGCTGAGCGCGCCGCTGCGGGCGGCGTCGCCCGCAGCGGTCCTGTGGCCGCTGCTGCTGCTCGCTGTGCTGATCGTGGCGGGGAGCCTGCACGCACGATTCATCCAGGGCATCCAGAACACCTTCCTCAACGTGGGCCTCTACATGCTCGCCGCGTACAGCGCCGCGGCCATGGTGGCGAGATCGGGCGCGCCCGACGCCCTGGTGCGCGGCTACTTCCGCATCCTGCTCGCGGCGGCCGCCGTCATGGCCGCGTATCTCATCGCCAACTACGGGGTGCGGCAGGTGTACCACGAGCAGATCTTCCTCGTGATCCCGATGGCGGTCCTGTTCTTCGCGCAGCCGCGCGGGGTGCTGCTGCGCTGGACCGGATGCGTGTTCTTCCTGGCGATGGCCTGGATATCGCAAAAAAACACTTCCTACCTGATCGGGGCGCTCACCGCCGCCTACCTCTTCTTCGCCGTCGTTGTGCCGCGGGCCGCGCCGCGCCGGGGACTGCAGCGCGCGTTGCTGATCTACTGGGCGCTGCTGGTGGGGGCGGCGATCGCAGCGGGATTCGCCTGGCTGGCCCTGACCGGCTCGATGGACCTGCCCACCGGCAACCCGGACTACCGCATATACACCTATCTCAATGCGCTGGACCGCTTCACCGAGTCGCCGCTCTGGGGCACGCTGTTCGCGGTGGAGGCGGTGGAGGTGTTCCCGCTCTACTCGATCGGGGTCGCGAACAACCTGCTCGCCACGCACAGCGACGTGCTCGACCTGCTCGCGAACGGCGGCTTGATCGGCGCCGGCCTGTGGCTGCTCGCGCTGGCGCGCGTGGCGCGGGTCGTGCAGACGAACCTGCTGGCCCCGCAGCTGCGGGACGACCCGCGAGTGCCGTACGCGCATGCGCTCATCGTGATGTCGGCCGCCGGCGTGGTGACCTATGCGTTCAACCCGATCCTGCTGCAGCCGGCGATGGCGTACCTGTTGTGGACCAATCTCGGGCTGCTCGTGGGCCTTGCCTTGAGCGCCGCGAGCGCCGAGCCGGCGCCGGGCGGCCGCGCGCCGCAGTGGAGCGAGTTGGGGCGCGGCTACCGCGACGCCGCGGCCCGCGGTTTCAACGCGCGCTTGCAGCCATGACGCCGCCGACCGGGCTGGGGCTGGTTCGCAACGGCCCGCGCGCCGGCGCGCCGCCAAGCCCGGCGACGGACGGACGGCCGCCGGCGCTGAAAAGTCTGCGCAGGGCCTGCCTGTTCGCGCTGGGGCTGCCGAAGACGCTCCTCTTCAACCTGCGCTACTTCCCGCTGCGCACCGCGCTCAAGCTGCCGGTCTGGGTCTCGCACCGGGTGTGGCTCATGGAGCTGGCGGGCGAGGTGCGGCTCGCGCGGCCGCGGCCCGGCGGTGTGAAGATTGGCTTCGGCGACATCGGCATCTTCGATCAGCACCGCTCGCGGTCGATCTGGCAGGTCACGGGCAGGGTGGACTTCGGGGGCACGGCCGATCTGGGCCACGGCACCAAGATCGCCGTTTCCGGCGCGCTGGTGGTCGGCAACCGAGTCATCGTCGCCGCCGAAAGCGCGATCGTCGCCCAGCACGAGGTGTGCATCGGCGACGACGCGCTCATTTCGTGGGACGTCCTGATCATTGATACCGACGGCCACGGCGTCTATGACGCGGCGGGACGCCGCATCAATGCGCCCATGCCGGTCAGGATCGGGAACGCAGTGTGGATCGGCTGCCGGTCCGTGGTGCTGAAGGGCGTCGAGATCGCCGACGGCGTCGTGGTGGCCGCCGCCTCGACGCTGACGCGCTCCGTCGAGGTGCCGAACGCCATGGTCGGCGGCAGCCCGGCGAAAATCATCCGGGAGAACATCCGGTGGAAGCGTTAGGAATTCGCCGGGCCGGGGCCCGGCGAATTCCTTAATGAGCGTCGTGAAAATGCCTGACGACACTCATCCCTCACCCCCGCCCCTCTCCCGAGGGGAGAGGGGAAATTCGAGGTGCAAATGCCGTGTCAGGCATTTGCACGAAGATCAATAGTAGCCGTTGGCGTCGCCATCGCGAAAGCCGTCGTTTCGGGAGATGGATCATGTCTGTGAGCCTGGAAGAGCGTCTGCGCTACCACCCCGACCCGAACCGTCGGGCGTGGTCCCGTTCCAAGCGACAGGTTGAAGCACGACGTCGTCTCATCGGGGATCATGTTGATCTTTCCGGGAAGCGCGTGGTGGATCTCGGCTGCAGCGGCGGCTATTTCGGATTTGCGCTGGCGGACACCGTCTCGAGCTATCTCGGCGTCGATGCGGATGAGGCGGTGATCGAGCGCAACCGCGACGCGGCCCGGCAGCGGTCGCTGACCACCCTGGAATTCCGTCGAGCCGCGATCACCCCTTCGTTCGTTCGCAGCCTGGCTCCGGTCGACGTCGCGCTGTTTCTCTCCGTGTTCCACCATATCCTCGCGACATCGGCCGCCTACGACTGGAATCGCCCTCCCGACTTCGATCCCTTCGACCTGCTTCACGCCCTGCGGGAGCGAGCCGATGTTCTGGCATTCGAGACCGGCTACCCTGACGAAGGGTTTGAATGGTGCGAGCGGCTGCCCCCCATGACGCCGACGCCGCGCGCCTGGGTCGAGCGGGTGCTCCGGGAGGCGGGATTCCGCCATATCGAGGTCATTCCGGCCGGCGCAGCTCGGGGCCCCACGGACGGGTTGCGCAGGCGCATTGCGCTGGCGATGGGTTACGCGAGGCATCCTCGTCCCCTGGGCGGCCGAATCGCCGCCCGCGTTCTTCAGGTTGATTCCCGGGATAACCGCGACCTATTCATCGCGCGCAACGGCCGACCCTGATCCGAGTCCGACGTACTTCATGTACAGAGCGGCAACGACCGTTCCGGCCGTCCGGTAATAACTGCGCCGCGCCGTGCTCCCGGCCTCGGTCAGCCGCATGAAGGTGGCGCGCGCCAGGGCGCGGACCCGCGGCCTGGATACCTGTCCTTCGAATGCCGCAAGGGTGGCGCGCATCACTTTCAGATACCCCGGCTTCGGGGCGAGCAACTGCGAGGGTCGCACCATGTCGTAGCACGCCCACCCCACGAGATTGCCCAGGCTCATCTCGAGCGCAGAACCCCTGCTGTTCTCGTCACTCCGGCTCGGGATGTCGAAATCCAGGAAGGTCAGGACCCGGGTCGCCTCGTCGTAAAGGATGTTCCGAAAGCAAAGATCATAGTAAGGCTCCTCGAAGAGGCGAGCATAGATCTCGAGCCCGTCGTGGATCTTCGCGGCGATGTCGGTGCTCCGGGCATCCCGCCTGCCGACCCGTCCGAGAAGACTCGAAAGCGGCTCTCCGGCGCAGAGTTCCAGGGTGATACGGGGCGGAACGGACAAGTCCCACGCGAGAACCCTGGGGCAGTCGAGACCGTCGTGGTGCGCGAGCACCTGGCGCAGACGAGTTGCATGCGAGACTTCCCTTTCCACCATCCGAACGCCGGCTTCGTGGGCGACAAGCCGGTAGGTCTTCGTGACCGTCCGCTTTGCCTCATTGATTTCAATGGGTCCATCATGACCCTGAATGATCCTGGGTGAGTTCATGCTTGAATGTCCACGAGATGGCCCGCGTGCCGGCTGAGCCCAATGCTTTCCGCGACGCGGCGCGCGCTTGCGCGCCGCCCGTGTCCGCTTACCGCACGAGCAGGGTGATGTTGAAGTCGCCGCGCAAGAGCGAAATGGTGTAGCCGCCTTTCGCGCCGGCCACGGCGGACTGGAATTCCGCGAGGCTGCGCACGCGCCGGCGGTTCACGGCGTAGAGGATGTCTCCGGCGCGAAACCCCGCCTTGAAGGCGCGGCTCGACGGTTCCACGCCGGAGACTACAAGCCCGCCGCCCTCGAGGCGTTCGAAGAGCGCGCTGCCGCGCTCGATCTCGATCACCTTGAGGCCGGGCAGTTGCGGCACCGGCCTGCCTTCGGCCTCGGCGATTTCCTGGGGCGCGGCGATGCGGGCGCGGATGCCGCGCACCTCTTTCCCGCGCAGCACGCGCAGCTCGATCTCTTCGCCCACCGGAGTGAGGCCCAGCCGCGCGCGCAGTTCTGGAGCGTTGCGCACGGGGCGGCCGTTCATGGCGACGATCACGTCGCGCTCGCGCAGGCCGGCCTTCCCCGCGGGCGAGCCGGCCTGCACCCCGGCGACCACCGCGCCTTCGGCGGCGCCGACGCCGAGCTTGTTCGCGAACTCGGGCGTGAGGTCCGCCATCTCGATGCCGAGCCGGCCGCGCCGCACTTCACCGTAGCGCACGATCTGGTCCATCACTGCGCGCGCCATGTTGGACGGCACCGCGAAACCGATGCCGACGTTGCCGCCCGCGGGTCCGATGATCGCGGTGTTGATGCCGACGAGCTCGCCCCTCAGGTTGACCAGTGCCCCGCCCGAGTTGCCGGGGTTGATCGAAGCGTCGGTCTGGATGAAATCCTCGTAGCCTTCGGGGGTGAGGCCGCTGCGGCCGAGCGCGCTCACGATGCCGGAGGTGACGGTCTGGCCGATGCCGAAGGGATTGCCAATCGCGATCACGTAGTCGCCCACCCGCAGCGCTTCGGAATCGCCGAGCTTGAGGGCGGCGAGATTCTGCGCCGGGATCTGCAGCACCGCGATGTCGGTGCCGGGATCGGTGCCGACCAGCTTCGCCGGGAACTGGCGGCGGTCCTTCAGCGTGACGATCACCTGCTCGGCATTGCGGATGACGTGATTGTTGGTGATCACGTAGCCGCGGGCGGCGTCCACGATGACGCCCGAGCCGGCGGCCTGTTCCTCGCGTTGCGGGCGGTCGGGCAGGTTGAAGAAGCGGCGGAAGAACGGGTCGCGGAACAGGGGATTGTCCTCGAGCGGCAAGCGCGTGACGACCGAGATGTTCACCACGGCGGGCGTGACTTCGCTCACCAGCGGCGCCAGCGTCGGCAGCCCCCGGCTGTCCGCCTGCGGCTGCGCCGCGTGCGCCGCCACGGTGAACGCCGCGGACAGCAGCGCCACGAATGCGTAGCCAAGCGGAAGTATCAGGTTGCGATTCACCGGTCGCGCCTTCATCAGTCGCTATTTTAGTATCTGGAAGAGATTGTTGAAATCGTCGGTCCACACCCGCATGCCGGGAATGTCCTCGATCTCCGTCGTGAATTCTGCGATTTCCGGGCGCTCCAGCAGCGCGGTATTGCGGCTGACCAGCACCCAGTCGGTCTTGGCAAGGTCGTTGTTCTCGGCCTCGTCGGTGATCAGCGCGGCCCGCAGCCCGTACTCGTCGGCGATTTTTTTTACCACCGGGGCGAGGCGCAGGAAGCGGTTGGTGACGTTGAAGGCCACGACGCCGCCGGGCTTCACGTGCCTGAGATAGACCGCCATCGCCTCGCGCGTGATGAGGTGCACGGGGATGGCGTCGCTCGAGAAAGCGTCCACCACCAGCAGATCGTAGTTCTGTGGAGGCTCGCGCTCCATGAAGAGGCGGGCGTCTCCCGGTACGGTCTCGATCTTCGCCGCGCTGTCGCGAAGGAAGGTGAACTCCCTGCGCGCGACCTCCACCACCTGCGGGTTGATCTCGTAGAAGCGGTAAACGTCGCCCGGCCGGCCGTAGGCGGCGAGCGTGCCGGCGCCGAGACCGACCACGCCGACGCGAATCGGAGGCGAATGCAGCGCCTTGATCACGCGCGCGACCCCCGCGGTTTCCCCGTAGTAGGTCGTGGGCTCGTTGCGCCGCTCCGGGGAGAGATACTGCTCGCCGTGCATGATCACCCCGTTCATCAGGCGCCGCACCGCGTTCGGGTCGTTCTGCGCGCCGATGTCCTTCACGCGCAGCGCGCCGTAGAAGTTGCGCGTCATCACGCGGGTGTCTTTCGACAGCAAGGTGACGTAATAGTACACGTGATAGCCGGTATAGCCGGCGGCGGCGAGCACCAGCAGCGGCACCGCCGCGTGTATCGCGCGCGCGGCGAAGGCGGCGATCAGCAACGTCACCACCAGGCCGACGCCGAACTCGTAGTAAGTGTTGAAAATCTTCGGCGCGAGCAGCCCGACCGCAAGCCCGCCGAGTGCGCCTCCGAGCGACACCATGAGGTAGAAGCGGGTGAGATGGCGCGGCGCGGGCTTCCTCCCGGCGAGCTCGCCGTGGAAGAACATGCACATCACGAACAGCCCCGCGGCATAGAGCGGGATCGCCTGCTTGATGTCCAGGAGGCCGTTTTCCGTGTGCAACACCCACGCTATCGCGCCCACCACGACGACCAGCGGCCCGAGGAACACGAGGCGGTTGTACCAGCCGCGTCCCTCGAAGCACAGGATGAAGGAGAGCAGGTAGAGCGTGAGCGGCAGAATCCACAGGAACGGCACCGAGGCCACGTCGTTCGTCATGAGGTTGGTGACCGCGAGCAGCATGAACGAGCCCATTGCCGGCAGCAGCAGCCATACCGCGTAGTCCGCGGGACCGGGCGCGGGGCCGTCGTTCGGCACCGTGGCGGCTTCGGCGGCGCCCGCCGCCCGCGGCTGCCCGCGGACGCTGTAGAGCGCGGAGCCGATGCCGAGCCCCGCGAACAGCACGTAGGCGGCGCTCCAGCCCCGGGATTGCTGCAGAGTGGTGATCCACGGCTCGACTGCGAACGGATAAGCGATCAGCCCCAGCAGCGAGCCGAAGTTGGACAGCGCAAAGAGCCGGTACACGGTGCCGGCGGGAAAGGTCCGTGCGAACCACGCCTGCACCAGCGGGCCGGTGGTGGAGAGCAGGAAGTAGGGCAGGCCGATGGTGATGGTGAGCAGCCCCAGGATGCGCCACACCGGCTCCTCGTTCCCGGCGGGCTTCCAGCCCGCGTCCGGGATGATGGGCAGCAACGCAAGGCTCGCGGCGAGCAGGACGAGGTGGACGATCACCTGCCGGCGCGGCGCGAGCTTGCGCGTGGTCCAGTCCGAGTACGCGTAGCCGGCGAGCAGCAGGAACTGGAAGAACACGAGGGAGGTGGCCCACACCGCGGCGGAGCCGCCGAACCACGGCAGAATCTGCTTCGCCATGATCGGCTGGACAAGGAACAGCAGGAACGCGCTTGTGAAGATCGTCAGAGCATAGAGGGGCATGAATCGCACGCCATCGAATTCGAACCGACAAACTCCTCAGCCACGTAAAACGCGGGGAGGGGTCATGAAACGCGGGGCTTCCGGCCGGACAAACGCGCGTATTATACGCGATCGGTTATGCCGTACGTTCTTATGGAACTCGCAAAACGCTGCGTCCGCGGGCTGATGGGCGCCCTGATGCTCGCTTCGGGGGGGAGCATGGCCGCCGGGGCCCAGGACGACTACGCGCGCGGGCGCGAACGTATGCTCGAGGACATTGCTGCGCTCACGCGCGAGAGCCGGATCGAGACCGGACGCGCGAGCCTGGATGCGCGCGTGATGGACGCGATGGCGCGGGTGCCGCGCCACGAGTTCGTGCCGGCCGGCGAAAAGCGCAACGCCTACGCCAACCGGCCGCTGCCGATCGGAAGGGGGCAGACCATCTCGCAGCCATTCATCGTCGCGCTGATGACCGATCTCATGGAGATCAAGCCCGGCGACAAGGTGCTGGAGGTCGGCACCGGGTCGGGCTACCAGGCAGCGGTGCTCGCCGAGCTCGCCGGCCGGGTCTATACCATCGAGATCGTGGAGCCGCTCGCGCGCGAGGCCGCAGAGCGGCTCGAGCGCCTCGGCTACCGCAACGTGGAGACGAGAACGGGAGACGGTTACCGGGGCTGGCCGGAGCGCGCGCCGTTCGACGCCATCATCGTGACCGCCGCGCCGCGCGAGGTGCCGCAGCCGCTCATTGATCAGCTGAAACCCGGCGGACGGCTGGTGGTGCCGGTGGGCGGCCAGTTCGCCGGGCAGAGGCTGCTCGTGATCGAGAAGCAGCCCGACGGCAGGATCACGCGCCGCAGCGTGCTTGCCGTGCGCTTTGTGCCCCTGACCGACGACGCGGGGCGCCAGCAGTAAGAGACCGACACCTCTCTGCACGGGGGGACGCCGAGGAAACGGGGGAAGAGCTCAAAAAGAGTGAAACTGCCGAAAGTTTTTGCGAAACCTGGTGCGCGGTGATGTCGCTGCCGCCTGGCGCAAAAGGAACGATCATGCGCTCCGGTCAGGCGGGAGCGTTCAGCCGTCGCACGATCCAGGGCATCAGCACTTCATCAAAGATGCGCTTCGCGGGCCAGTCGGTCGAGCGCCCCATGTGGCCGCCGTCGGGGTTGATCCAGGCGTCGTGGGAGGGACAGCGGCTGCGCAGCAGGTGGAGATCCGAGATCGGGATCTGCGAGTCGCGCGCGCCGTTGACGAGCAGCATCGGCGCGCACGGCAGGTCGAGCACGCCCAGGGTGAGCAGCGAGCAGCGCGGCGCGAGCTCGAACAGCTCGTCGGCGTTACCCGCGCCGAACAGCGCTGCTTTAGCCGGCAGGTAGTCGTAAAGGTACTCGGGCGAGTCGAGCGAGGGGAGGAGCCAGTCGCGCTGGAAGTAATGGTGGACCGGTCCGCCGTGCATCACCGCGCCGCAGATGCGGCTGCGCTCGGTGTGCGCGAGCTTCGTGGCCCAGTAGCCGCTCCAGCTGCGGCCCTGGACGACGAGGCGGCCGGCGTCAACGTCGTCCCGGCGCGCGAGATGATCGAGCGCCGCCGAGAACAGGCGGTCGGCCTTCGCCTCGAGCCGCGCCGGGGCCTCGCCGGTGCCGGGCAGGTCGAGCGCGAAAAGCGCGATGCCGCGCGCGAGATAGGCGTCGCCGTAGGCCATCACGTCCTCCTTGCGCGAATCGAGGCCGGAGATGCCGAGCACCAGCGGCGCCGGGCGCGGCGCGCGCGGCACGCGCAGATAGCCGACGATCACTTCGTTCTCGAACGGGATGCGGACCAGCTCGAGCGGCGGGTCCATAAGCCGCCCATAGTTGCGGAAGGCCGCCAGCGCGCGCGGGTAGGTGTAGCGCTTGAACGGCGTGTTCTCGACCGGCCAGCGCGCGAAGTTGAACAGCCGCCACGCCTGCCAGTATTCGCGCCCGCCCTGCTGCGGATCGGCGGGTTCCAGCTCGACGGCCCGCTCGAGGTGGCGGTCTGCGGCGGCGCTCCACGCCTGCGCCCACTCGTCGCGCTCCAGGCCGCCAATTCCGGCGAGGACCGCGCGCGCGTCGGCGGGATCAATGCCGGCGACCGGTGGCAGATTGCGGTCGGCGCGACGCTGGACTTCCCGCTTCAGCTCGTCAAGCGTGCGCTTTGTGACCAGGAGGTTCCCGGTGGTGATCGGAACGTACCACATGCGACGGGGTCGCGCGCGGACAACTCGAATCAGAAGCGGTAACGTATCCCGAGCCGCAGCCCCTGTACGCGCAGGTTCGCCGGGTCGCCGGACAGCACGTCGTAGCTCAGCGCCCAGCTCGGGGTCAGCCAGTACTGGCCGGTGAACGTAAACTGCCGCAGGCCGCCCCCCGGCACCTCGGAAAACGGGGTGTAGGTTTCCACGTCTCGCCCGAGCGCGAGCCCGAACGAGCTGGCGGGGCTGTACTGATAGTTCAACTGCAACTGATAGCCCGGTGCGAGAGCGGCTCCGGGTGTCCGCGCGATGCCCGGTGCGTAGCCGCTGCCGATCACCCCGGGGGGCTCGCCGGCAAGCGCGCCGCCTGTTTCATAGACGCGGTACTGCAGTCCCACGCTGATGCCTCTGCCGCCGGCGAGTGCGGTGCGAACCTGGCCGGACAGCGAGTAGCGCCGCGGTGCGAGCCATGATTCCGGCGCGACCCCGGCCTCGAGGGAAGATTTCCAGGCGTCCGACAGCGGGTAGAAAACCCCGCCAACCGTCTCAGTCGAGCGTAGCCCCAGGCGGGGCAGCTCGCGCAAGCCGCCGTACAGCGCGTAATCGAAGGGATGTCTGACTGGCCAGCCAACCGCCGGATCACCGCCAGGCGCAAGGTAGCTCGACGGTGCGGGTGTCTCCTCCGGCGATTTCAGGCCGAGTCCCCCGCGCGTGCCCCACCACTCATCCGCGGCTGCGGCAGCACCGGCCGCTCCTGCAATGGCGAGCGCGAAGGCAATGAGGGCGTTTTTCCGCGCGTGTCGCATCGGGATCCCGTTGGCGCGTTCGGACGGCCGCGACCGGCCGAACGCCGACCTGGCCATAGTTTACCCAATTTTTCCTGCATGGGTGGCCGGTCGGCGCCGCCGGCAAGGTCGTCGTTTCGCAGCCTGAGCTATTCCACGGCACTGCCCGCCGCAAAAATAGGTGAGGAAATTGCTCAACCATTGCTGGGACCACCGAAGTGGTCTAGAATCCACCGTGCGCGACATCCCGAAAACGTCTCTAACTGGGGGAATCTAAAATGAAAAATCCGCTCGATTCGCTCTGGGGCACGGTGATCAGTGGCTTGATCCTGACGCTCATCCTGTACAACGTCATCCGCTTCGCGATGCAGTAGGGAGGAGACCAGCCATGACGGATTTTCTGCTACTCGGTATCGGGCGCTGGCTGCATGTGATATCCGGCGTGATGTGGATCGGCCTGCTCTACTACTTCAACTTCGTCCAGGTGCCGGCGCTGGCGGCTGCCGCGAAGGACGGCACCGGGGCCGGCATCACCAAGCACGTCGCTCCCCGCGCGCTGTTCTGGTTCCGCTGGGCGGCGGTGGCGACCTGGCTGTTCGGGGCGATGCTCCTGGGCAAGAACTTTTTCGATGCGTTCCTGTTCCTCAAGCCAGCCTATTACCCGATCGGGGTCGGCGCCTGGCTCGGCACCATCATGATCTTCAACGTCTGGGTGCTGATCTGGCCCAACCAGCAGAAGATCCTGGGCATGGTGCAGGCGACCGACGAGGAAAAGGCGAAAGCGCGCCGCGTCGCGTTCCTTGCTTCACGTACCAACACCATGCTTTCGATCCCGCTGCTGTTCTTCATGACGTCATCGGGCGGCGTGTTCCGCACGGCGGTCTTCGGCTAGAACGCGGAACCTGACGGTGCGCGCTCGAGGCCTTCGACCTTGGCGCCGGGTTTGATGCCGCGCCTGGCGAACCAGCCCTGATTCATCTCGAGCGCGTACCTGGCGGGCCCGGCCGACGGGTAGGTATTGGTGGTGAGCGGCTTCATGTCGGTGATGTTGATGATGACGCCCGCGTCGTCGAGGTAGGCGATGCTGAGCGGCACATAGGTGTTCTTCATCCAGAAGGCCCGCGGCAAGGCGTCAGGAAAAACAAACAACATGCCGCGGTTCTCGGGAAGGATCCGCCGGTACATCAATCCCTGCGTGCGCGTGGCCTCGGTGCTCGCAACCTCCGCCGTCAGCTTATTGCCGTTCACCGAGAGGGTGATCTCCGGCAGCTGTGCGCGCGCGGCCGTCGCCACAAGCGCCAGCGCCGCCACGATCAATGCGAATCTTGCCGGCAGCCGCCTCGGCGGGCGGAACCGGAATCGGTCTGTAAGCCCAAGAGCGTTGTTCACATTCGTTCCCTCAGATATTGACGCTGGTTTTCGCAGTGGAGACTCCGGTCGTTTTTTCCCGGCGATTCAATCGTTCTTCAGCGCGACGTGCTGTTGACCAGCCATTCGGCGATAGCCTCCAGCAGCTCGGTGACTTCGCCGACCGGCGGCAGCACGACGATTTCCGCCGCGGGGTATCTCGCGCTCAGACCTTTCAGCAGGCGCGGCAGATCCTTCTTGAGATGGCCGCCCTGTGCCAGGAACAGCGGCGCGACGGTAATGTGCGCGTGCCCGTCGCGAACGAGACGCTCGACGCAGTCGCCCAGCACCGGCTCCATCAGCTCGAGGAACGCGAGCTCCACGGTGAGGTCGGGCCGGCGCCCGGCGACGGCCTTCCGGATGGCGTGAAACGGCTCGTTCCACTGCGCATCGCGCGCGCCGTGAGCAAAAAGCACGAGCGCGGAGGTCTTCGCGGCCGCCATGATCGGTGAGAGTCCCGCGTTATCGCTCCGAAAGGAGCGTGATTCGTGAATCGTGATTCGTGATTCGATCCGGCCGTCCGGCGGCATCGTCCGTCGTCTCATTCTGCATTCTGCACTCTGCATTCATCGTTATCGTTTGCCGGTGCTGCCGAAGCCGCCCGCTCCGCGGCGGCTCGTGCTGAATTCTTCGACGACGTTGAAGCCGACCTGCACCACCGGCACCACCACCAGTTGCGCCAGGCGCTCCAGGGGATTGACCGTGAACGGGGTCTGGCCCCGGTTCCACGTCGAGACGAAAATCTGCCCCTGATAGTCGGAGTCAATCAGCCCGACGAGGTTCCCCAGAACGATGCCGTGCTTGTGGCCGAGGCCCGAGCGCGGCAAGATCACCGCCGCGAGCCCGGCGTCAGCGAGATGGATGGCGATGCCGGCGGGAATCAGCTCGGTCTGGCCGGGATCGAGCATGAGCGGGGCATCAATGCAGGCGCGCAGATCCAGGCCCGCCGAGCCCGGCGTGGCATAGTGCGGCAGATGGCCGCGCAGGCGCTCATCGAGAATCCTGACGTCAATGGTCTTCATACTTTGAGGTGAAAGGGTGAACGAGTGAACGGGAGGGCGAGTGCGATCGTTTCTGCCCGTTCCCTCTTTCATCCGGCTTTACGGCGCCACGCGCCGTAAAGCTTGGCGATGTGGGCGATGACCTGGCGCGCGACGGCTGTCTTTGGTGCGCGCGCAAGCCGGTGGGTTCCCTGATCGTCGAGCAGCGTCACCTCGTTGTCGTCGGAGCCGATCGCCTCCTGCGCAAGGTTGGCTACCATCAGCTGCACCTTTTTCCGCCGCCGCTTCTGATCGGCGTTTGCATTGAGGTTATGGCTTTCGGCGGCAAAGCCGACGCAGAACGGCGGTCTGGGCCGCGCCGCCACCCACGCCAGAATATCGGGGTTCGGAACGAGCTGAAGCTCGAGCTGCGACCGGTCGGTCTTCTTGATCTTGTCTCTCCGCGGACGGTCTGCGCGGTAGTCGGCCACCGCGGCGACGCCGATGTAGATGCCGGCGTGCGCGACGTTGCGCTTCACCGCTTCGAACATCTGCGCGGCCGTCTCCACGCGCGTGACCTCGGCGCCGGCCGGGGCGGCGAGGCTCACCGGTCCCGAGATCAGGGTGACCCGGGCGCCCGCATCGAGCGCGGCGCGCGCGATTGCGTAACCCATTTTGCCGGAGCTGCGATTGGTGATGCCGCGCACGGCATCAATGGGCTCGAAGGTCGGCCCCGCCGTGATCAGCACGCGCGTACCTCGCAATAGCTTGGGGGCGAGCGACCCGATGACGGCTTCGGCGATCTCACGCGCCTCGATCATGCGTCCCATGCCGACCTCGCCGCACGCCTGGTCGCCGCTCGCCGGCCCCAGGATCGCCACGCCGTCGCGCCGCAGCTGCTCCAGGTTGCGGCGGGTGGCCGGGTTGTCCCACATCTGGCGGTTCATCGCCGGCGCCACGATGAGCGGGCACTCGCGCGCCAGGCACAGCGTGGAGAGCAGATCGTCCGCCAGGCCGTTCGCGAGCTTGGCGAGGAAGTCGCCGGTGGCCGGCGCGACCACGATCGCGTCCTTGCCGCGGGAGAGCTCGATGTGCGCCATGCCGTCGTCGGCGCGCGCATCCCACAGATCGCTGAAAACCGGCCTCCCCGACAGCGCCTGGAAGGTGGCGGGCGCGACGAGAGCGCGCGCCGCTTCGGTCATGACCACCTGCACCTCGATTCCGTTGCGCGCGAACTCCCGGGTCAGCTCGGCCGCCTTGTATGCGGCGATGCCGCCGGTCACGCCAAGCACGATCTTCTTGTGAGCGATATCGGCCACGTCGTTGTTTTGCAGGGAATAAGGTGCAAGAGTGTAAACCAAGCGGACAGCCATCAGCAATCAGCGGTCGCCCGAGTAAACGATCACTGTCGCGAAGCGTTGAGTGGTTGGGTACCGAAGAATGCCGAATGCTGATGGCTATTCCCGACTGGCCAATTGACGACCGGCCGAGAGAGAAGCTGCTCAACAAGGGCGCCGACGCGCTTTCGGATGCCGAGCTGGTGGCGATTTTCCTGCGCACCGGCGCCCGGGGCAGGAGCGCCGTGGACGTCGCACGCGAGGCGCTCGCGCGCTTCGGCTCGCTGTCGGGGCTGTTCGCCGCGGACGCCGGCGCGCTGACCGCGATATCCGGGCTGGGAACGGCCAAGTACGTGCAACTGCAAGCGGTCCTGGAGATGGCGCGGCGTGCGTTGCGCGAGAAGCTCGACCGGGGCTGCGCCCTGAATTCGCCGCAGGCCGTGCGCGACTACCTGCGGCTGAAGCTCCAGGACCGGCCGCACGAGGTCTTCGTGGGCGTGTTCCTCGATGCGCAGAATCGCGTGCTGGCGGTGGAGGAGCTGTTCCGCGGCACGCTCACGCAGACGAGCGTCTATCCGCGCGAGGTTGTGAAGCGCTCGCTGCATCACAACGCGGCGGCGCTGATCTTCGCCCACAACCATCCGTCCGGCATCGCGGAGCCCAGCCGCTCGGACGAGGCACTCACCAGCGCGCTCAAGCAGGCGCTCGCCCTGGTGGACGTCAAGGTGCTCGACCACTTCGTGGTCGGGGCGGGAGCGGCGATGTCGTTCGCCGAGCGCGGTCTGCTCTGACGGGCTGTTCCAGGTTCAATGTTCCGGGTTCAATGTTCCGAGTTCCGGGGGTTCCAAGTTCAATGTTCAAAGTTCCAAGTTCCAAGTTCAAAGTGTAAAGCGGGAACCGTTGAACTGCGATTCGCACCAACCTTGAACCTTGAACCTTGAACCTTGAACCTTGAACCTTGAACCTTGAACCTTGAACCTTGAACCTTGAACCTTGAACCTTGAACCTTGAACCT
>DAIDBG010000182.1 GCA_027310225.1 bacterium
GCGGAAACCAATCTCGAGCCCAACATCAAGGAAAGTGCCGGCGGCCTGCGCGATCTGCAGACCATACTGTGGGTCGCGCGCGCCGCCGGGGCCGGTACCAGCTGGGGCGAGCTGGTGCGCCGCGGCGTGATCACGGCCGCCGACGCCCGCGAAATCCAGCGGCACGAGCAGTTCCTGCAGTCGCTGCGCATACGCCTGCATTATTGCGCCGGGCGGCGGGAAGATCGCCTGCTGTTCGATTTCCAGTCGGTGCTCGCCCGCGAAATCGGTCTGCACGACCGGCCGCACCGGCTGGCGAGCGAGCAGCTGATGCAGCGCTACTACGTCACCGCCAAGGCGGTTTCCCATCTCAATACCATCGTACTGCAGAACCTGAGCGCCCGCGTCATGCCGGCGCGTGACGAGGATTACCGCCCGCTCAACGAGCATTTCGGGGTGCGCGACGAATTGCTCGAAATCGGAGACGAGCGGCTATTCGAGCGCAAGCCCGGCTCGATGCTCGAGAGCTTCCTGCTTCTGCAGCAACATCATGAGATCAAAGGAATGAGCGCCGCGACCGTGCGCGCCATGTGGCGCGCACGAAGACGGATCAATCCGGCGTTCCGGCGTGATCCGCGCAACCGCGAGCGGTTCATGCATCTGCTGCGCAGCCCGACGCGCGTCGAGCGCGAGCTGCGGCGCATGAACCAGTACGGCGTGCTCGGCTGCTACCTTCCCGCCTTCGGCCGCATCGTCGGCCAGATGCAGCACGACCTGTACCACGTCTATACCGTGGACGAGCACATCCTGCGGGTGGTGCGCAACCTGCGCCGCTTCTCTATTCCGGAACTCGCTCACGAGTTTCCGCTGTGCAGCCGCCTGATGAGCGATTTTGCGCGGCCCGAGGTACTGTATCTCGCAGCGCTGTTTCACGATATCGCCAAGGGGCGCGGAGGAGACCATTCGCAGCTCGGGGCCGTGGATGCCCGCCGCTTCTGCCGGGAACACGGGCTCTCGCGGGAAGATTCAGGGCTCGTGGCGTGGCTGGTGGAAAATCACCTGGTGATGTCCACCACCGCCCAGAAGCAGGACACTTCCGATCCCGAGGTCGTGCGCGGGTTCGTCCGGCGCATGGGCAACGAGCGTCACCTGGTCGCGCTCTATCTGCTGACGGTCGCCGACATCCGCGGCACCAGCCCCAAGGTATGGAATGCATGGAAGGCGAAGCTGCTCGAGGACCTGTTCTGGACGGCGCGCCAGATGCTGGCCGGCGGCGGTCTCACCGTCGCCAGCGGCCTCCAGGCGCGCCAGGACGAGGCCCGCGTCAAGCTGCGGCTCTATGCCGTGCCGGACAACGCACAGGAACCGCTATGGGCCCAGCTCGATGATTCCTATTTCCTGCGCTACGAGCCGCAGGAAATAGCCTGGCACACGCGGCTGCTCTATTACCGCGTGAACACGGCGGAGCCGGTGGTGAGGGCGCGGCTGTCTCCGGCAGGCGAGGGCCTGCAGGTCATGATCTACGTGCCGGACCAGAAGGAGCTGTTTGCGCGTATCTGCAGCTTCTTCGAGCGCATCAGCTACGACATCTTCGAGGCGAGGGTATATACCACGCGCCACGGCTATGCGCTCGACACCTTCCAGGTGCAGGATCCGGATAACCGCCACCCCCGCTACCGCGATGTCATCAGCCTGATCGAGCACGAACTCGCCGATCGGCTGCGGCAGAAGACGCCGTTGCCTCCTCTGATCAAGGGACGGATCAGCCGCCAGCTGCGCCACTTCCCGATCTCGCCCGAGATCAACATCCAGCCCGACGAGAAAGGAGCCTACTGGGTGCTGTCGGTGATCGCCGGCGACCGGCCGGGCCTGCTATCCCGCGTCGCGCGCGTGCTGACCGCTTACGACGTCAATCTGCACACCGCCAAGATCAACACGTTGGGCGCCCGCGCCGAGGATGTGTTTCTGATCACCGGGGAAACCCTCAAGGACCCCAAGGCCGTGGTGCGCCTGGAAAGCGATCTCGTCGAGCAACTGCGCACCGCGTAGCGCGGTGCCGGGTTCAAGGTTCAATGTTCCGAGTTCCGAGTTCAATGTTCCGGGTTCAATGTTCAAAGTGAGAACCGTTGAACTGCGACTCGCTCCAACCTTGAACCTTGAACCCTGAACATTGAACGCAGAGCGTCATTCGTCCTGCAAGTCCTGGCCCGGGAACAGTTCTTCGTTGAAGCCGAAGTTGCGCAGATCGCGGATGCGCATCGGGTAGAGGATGCCCGCGAGATGATCGCACTCGTGCTGCGCCACGCGGGCGTGGAAGCCGCCGACGGTGCGGTCAATCGGTTTTCCGTACTGGTCGCGGCCCCGATAGCGCAGCCGCTTGTAGCGCGGCACCAGCCCGCGCATCCCGGGCACGCTGAGACACCCTTCCCAGCCCTCCTCCATTTCGTCGCCGATGGGCGTGAGCACCGGGTTGATCAGCACCGTGTACGGCACCGGCTCGGCGTCGGGATAACGGGGGTTGTATTCGACGCCGAAGATCGCCACCTGCACTCCGATACCGATCTGCGGCGCGGCCAGTCCCGCGCCATCGAGCGCTTTCATGGTGTCATCCATGTCCGCAATCAGGGCGTGCAACTCCGGCGTGTCGAAGCGCTCGACCGGGCGCGCGTCCTGGAGCAGGCGGGGATCGCCCATGCGCAGCACCGTCCTAACCGTCATCGAGCATCACCACCTGGTCGAGAATGTTGCGCAGGCGCTCCATCGCTGCCTGGGAAATCGCGCCGATGTCCTCGAGGCGGATGCCGCCGGTGCTGCCGCCACGGCCGGCCGCGTGGTTCACCACGACCGCGATCGCGGCATAGCAGAGCCCCAGCTCCCGCGCCAGCGCCGCTTCGGGCATCCCCGTCATGCCGACCATGTCGGCACCATCGCGCTCGAGGCGGTCGATTTCAGCCGCTGTCTCGAGCCGGGGGCCCTGCGTCGCGGCATAGACTCCGCCAGCGGTGACGGCTTCGCCCGCCGCGGCAGCCGCCCTGAGCAGCCGCTGGCGCAGCGCTTCGCAGTACGGATGAGTGAAGTCGATGTGCGTGACGCTGTGGTTGGCGCGGGTGAAGAAGGTCGCCCTGCGTCCGTGCGTGTAGTCAATGATCTGGTGGGGAACGGCGAGCGTGCCGGGGGCGAGGTCGGGGCGAATGCCGCCGACGGAGGCGACTGACACCACGTCCTTGACTTTTTGCGAATGCAGGGCCCAGATGTTTGCGCAGTAGTTCACCTCGTGCGGCGGTATGGTGTGGCCGTACCCGTGGCGTGCGAGGAACACCACCTCGCGCCCTCGGATCCTGCCGAAGGTGAGCGCGCCCGATGGCTCACCATGAGGCGTGCGCACCACCTGGCGCCGCGTCACCTCGAGATTGGCGAGCCGGGTCAGGCCGCTGCCGCCGATGATCGCCAGCATAATGATGAGCGATGAGTGATGAATGATGAGTGAAAATTCCGGCGCGCGCCGCGCGCCGCGGAGCGCTGCCGTCTGTTCCGCACTCCGCGCTCTGCACTCATCATTGCTCTTTCAGGGCGTAGATTTCCGGTAGATTCCGCCAGGCGCCGCTCACGTCCATGCCGCAGCCGAAGACGTAGCGATCGGGCAGCTTTACGCCCACGAAATCGGCCGCGATCGGCTTGGCGCGCCCGGTATCCTTTTCCGCCAGCACCGCACAGTGGAAGCGGCTTGCGCCGGCGGCGAGCAGCCGTTCCCGGACCGCGGCCAGCGTCTGTCCTTCGTCCAGTATATCGTCAAGCACCAGCACCACGCGCCCTGCCACCGAGGCTCCCGGCGTCACTTTCCAGGAAATGCCGCCGCCGCGGATCGCCGCACCGTAACGCGTCACGTCGAGATAATCGAATTCCAGCGGGAAACGCAGCTGTGGCAGCAGCTGCCCGGCGAAAATCACGGCCCCGCGCATCACGCACAACACCAGAGGAAAGCTCCCCCCGAGCGCGACGGTGATCTCGCGTGCCATGCGCGCCACCGCCTCGGACACGACAACGGCGGAACAGAGCCGTTCCGCCGTTTCGAGGAGCCGTCTTGCCTTGTCGGGAGGGAGTGTCAATCAGTAAGTAAACGTGACGACCCGTTCGTCCATCGCCTGCTGGATCACGTACGCGCCGCCGACGGTTTCCTCGATTTCAGGAATGAGATCGTTGCCCCACAGGTCGAGGGTGGGCGTGCAGACCTTGAAATGCACGCCGGCTTCGTGGGCGTCCTTGATGAAGTCGTAAACGCTCTTGGCCGAGCCTTCCTTGACGTAGAGCTTCTCCGCCACGCCTCTCTTCGCGAGTTCGCCGGCGCCGGCCGTCAGAATCACCTCCACCTCGTAGTCCATCGCCGCCGCCACCGTGGCCTGGAAGAACGGCGCGCCGAGCTCGGCGGCATTGCTCGGGTCGGTGTTCACCATCACGATCATCAGCTTGTCCGCCATGGCGCTTTCCTTCTCGCGATCATCCCCGCCCTCTTGTCATGGCGCGTTGAGCTGCGCCGCCGCCTCCGGTGCGCCGTCCAGTAACGATCACCATTATAGTGCCGCGATGGCGGCAGCGCGCTATTTCGGAATGCGGCACCCCAGGCTGCGCAGGTAACGCCTGAACTCCGCACCGACCTCGGGATGCCGCAGCGCGAATCCGAGATTTGCCTGCAAGTAACCGAGCTTGCTGCCGCAGTCGTAGCGCGTGCCCTCGAATTCGTAGGCAAACACGTCTTCCTCACCCACCAGCGCCGCAATCGCGTCGGTCAGCTGGATCTCGCCGCCGGCACCGGGCCGCGCGTGCCGCAGATGATGGAACACCCGCGGCGTCAGGATATAGCGCCCCACCACGCCCAGCGTCGAAGGCGCCGCGCCGGGCTCCGGCTTCTCGACGATGCCGCTGATGCGGTGCGGCGATTTCGACCGCGGTTCGGTCCGGACGATGCCGTAGCGGCGCGTCTCCTGCCGCGGGACATTCTGCACCGCGATCACCGAGCGGCCGCGCCGCGCGAAAACGCCGGCCATCTGCTTGAGAACGGGCGGGTTGCCATCAATCAGGTCGTCTGCCAGCACCACCGCGAAGGGTGCGTCGCCCACCACCGGTTGCGCGCACAGGATGGCATGCCCCAGCCCCAGCGCCTGCGGCTGGCGCACGTAGGTGCACGACACGTGGGGCGGGGTGATATTCTGCACCATTTTCAGCAATGGCTTCCGGCCGCGCTGCTCGAGCTCGGTTTCGAGCTCGAACGCCTTGTCGAAGTGGTCCTCGATCGCGCGCTTGCCGCGGCCGGTGACGAAGATCATCTCCGTCATGCCGGCGGCGACCGCCTCCTCCACCGCATGCTGGATCAGCGGCTTGTCGACGATCGGCATCATTTCCTTGGGACTGGCTTTCGTGGCCGGCAGGAATCGCGTTCCCATGCCCGCCACCGGGAATACCGCCTTGGTGATCTTGCCCATGTCTATGCCTTTTCTCCCAGCAGTTTCAGCAGGCCGTCCTCGTCGAGCAGCGCGATTCCCAGTTGCCGCGCCTTCTCGTACTTGCCGCCCGGGTCGGCGCCGACGACGACGTAATCGGTCTTGCCGGAGACACTGCCGGCGACATGCCCCCCGCGCGCTTCGATGCGCTCTTTAACTTCCTCGCGGGACAGGTTCGGCAACGCGCCCGTCAGCACGAACGTCTTACCGGTGATCTTGCCGCCGGTGCGGGCCCTGGTTGCGCGTCCGAACTGTATTCCTCCCGCCCGCAGCCTTTCGACCACCTTGCGGTTGTGCGGTTCCGTGAAGAATTCTGCGATGCTCTGGGCGACCACCGGGCCGATGTCCGGCACCTGCTGCAGCGCCTGCTCGTCGGCTGCCATGATCGCTTCGAGGTCGCCGAAATGCTGCGCAAGGTCGTGCGCGGTGCTCTCCCCGACGTTGCGGATGCCAAGCGCATAGACGAACCGCGCCAGGGTCGTCCGCCTGCTGTGCTCGATTGCTTCAATGAGATTCGCCGCGGATTTTTCCGCCATGCGCTCGAGGCCGGCGAGCGTCCCGAGGTCGAGCTGGTAGAGATCGGCCGGTGTCTTCACGATCTCCCTGTCCACCAGCTGATCAACCAGCTTGTCGCCCAGGCCCTCGATATCCATGGCCCGGCGCGAGGCGAAATGCAACAGTGCCTGCTTGCGCTGCGCCGGGCAGTAGAGGCCCGCGGAGCAGCGCGCCACCGCCTCGCCTTCGAGCTTCCTCACTGCCGAGCCGCAGACCGGGCAACGCTCGGGCATCGCGAAGTGCCTGGTCCGCGCCGGCCGCCTGTCTGCGACCACGCGCACCACTTCCGGAATCACGTCGCCCGCGCGGCGTACCACCACGGTGTCGCCGATGCGGATGTCCTTGCGCCGGATCTCGTCCTCGTTGTGCAGCGTCGCATTGGTGACCGTGACGCCGCCTACGAACACGGGCTTGAGGCGCGCGACCGGCGTCAGCGCCCCGGTACGCCCGACCTGCACGTCAATTGCAATCACTTCGCTCACGGCCTCTTCCGCCGGAAACTTGTGCGCCACCGCGAAGCGCGGGGCGCGCGCCACGAAGCCGAGCCGCTCCTGCGCAGCCAGATCGTTCACCTTATAGACGACGCCATCAATGTCGTAGGGAAGA
>DAIDBG010000194.1 GCA_027310225.1 bacterium
GCTTCCCCGGCGAATTCCATCATGTGCCCGCAGGCTTATACACGGAGCCTGCACCACGAGGCCGGATATAAGACTGCAGCCCACACCACTCTGTCAGCATCGAGAACATCACTTGCCAAGCGGGGGGCGTCCATATAAGGCGCCAAGAAGACCAAATTCAATAGTTGAACCGCCAAGGCCGCCATGACCGCCAAGAAAATCAAATTCGATAATTGATCACCAAGGGCCAAGAGGACCAGAATAAAATCAATTCGAACCGCCAAGTGCCGTTAAATCCGGACGCTTCGCGCCGGTTTGAGCGCGCCGGAAGGCTGAGCAGGTGCCCCAAATCCCCTCATCCCCGCCCTTCTCCCAAGCTGAGAAGGGAGGCTCGAGTTTCCCTCTCTCCCCTCGGAGAGAGGGAAGGAGTGAGGGATTGCGGGTGCGACCCTGGAGGCGCGCATGGCGGCCGATGCGTTCAGCTCAGCTTCCGTGATGACCGTTCGGAGGCCGCGCGCGTTCGAACGGACGAAATAATCGCCATTCAACACGCGGTTCGCTACCGCCGTGGTCACCAGGGCATTGCAGCCTATTTCGATATTTCTGCGTGCCGAGGCGAGATAGGCCGGGTGCCGGCGCGCAACGCGCTGATTCTCCGCCGTTCGCTCATGGCAGTGCCATAATAGGCTGCATTTCGGAAGTTCACTATACGTTAAGTCCCGATAGGCGCCACTCATCAGAAATAAAAACGGAAACGAAATCTCACAATCGCTAACAGAATGCCACGCGAAAAAATGTTAAAAAGTGAAGCGTTGGTGCGCTGCTCGCCGATGCGCTCTCGGGAAAGTTTGCGGTGTGGCACCTATCGAGACCTAACTACTCGCTGCAACGGACGCTACGCGCCGTTGAGCTTGGACGTTGAGGCTGTAGAAAAAGTCCGGAACTCCCTGACATGCCGTCACACTAGGCACGGGTGGAGAGGGGCGGGGGGTGAGGTTGGACGCGGAGGAGCGAGGAATGGGAAATTGGGAATAGGAAATGGATGAAAAATGGGCGCTGCCAGCGCCCATTTTTGCGAATCACGATTCACGGATCACGGCAATCGCGTTACCAGTCACGCCGTTCAGTGGTGGTGATGCCCCTCCGGCCCATGCACGTGCCCATGCCCGACCTCCTCCGCAGTCGCCGCGCGCACGCCGGTCACGGTACAGGCGAAGTGCAGCGTCTGCCCGGCCAGGGGATGGTTGCCGTCCACCACCACCTTGTCTTCGGCGATTTCGGTGACGGTGTAGATCAGCACGGTGCCGGATTCCACGCCGCGGCCCTCGAACTGCATGCCCACGGCCACGCGATCCGGGAACTTGCTGCGCGGCTCCAGGTGCACGAGATCCGCGTCGTACTCGCCGAACGCTTCGTCCGGTCCGAGCTTCACGCGGCAGATGTCGCCGGCAACCTTGCCGGTGAGCGCCTCCTCCACCAGCGGGAAGATCCCGTGGTAGCCACCGTGCAGGTACTCCACCGGCGCGTCGGTCTTCTCGACCAGCCCGCCGTCGGCATCGTAGAGCTCGTAGGTGAGCGCCACGACGGTGTTCTTGGCTACCTGCATCGGCTGTTGATGCCTCTCACCAGGCCGAGTACCTCGGCCGCGTGACCGCGGGGATTGACGCCGTAGAGCGCGTGCCTTACCTGGCCCTTGCGGTCGATGATGAAGGTCGAGCGCAGGACGCAGGTTTTCTTCTTGCCTTCCACCTCCTTGTCGTGCAGCACCCCGTAACAGCGGCACACCTCGCCATCCACGTCCGCCAGCAACTGCACGGAGAGCCCGTGCTTGTCGCGGAACGCGCCATGTGACAGGCAGTCGTCCATGCTGATTCCGAGCACCACCGTCTTGAGCGCGTCGAAATCGTCCGCGAGCTCGCTGAAATCAATCGCCTCCATGGTACAGCCCGGGGTGTCGTCCCTTGGATAGAAGTAAAGCACGATGTGCCGGCGGTTCCTGAAGCCCTCGAGGCTTACCATGTTCATGTCGGCGTCCGGCAGATCGAAGCCCGGCGCCGGCTGCCCCGGCTGCAGTAGGTAGGCGTTGTGCTCGCTTTGCGGCAACATGGCAAAGCCATTGTGTGAACAACGCCCGCCGCGGTCAAGCGTTTTCGCCTGCCTCGCGCGCGCGGCTTGCTCGATCATACGGTATCGTCGTTTTGCATGACGAAATACGGTCCTACCGGGCCGTCAGCGGACGCGTCCTCCGTCGCCACCGGCAGAAAAAGCCACTGCCGGTGCAGGGCATCAATCATGCGCCGCCCGCAGAACCTATTGCCGGAGTTCGCGTTCATCTCGTACGTGCGGCGGGATGGGGTGACGGCGAGCTACGCGCCGCCCGGCGGCGGTGTTGGTCCTTACTTCGACAGCTACGATGTATTCCTGCTGCAGGGCACCGGCCGCGAGGCGATAGCCGGCTTTACCAGCGGTATCGCGTCGGCTATATTCAGTTGAACGGTGAGCCGCTTACTCTTCTTGAGCATGGAACAGAGCGGCAACCTGCCGGATTCCGAGTATCGCCGCTTCGAAGGCGTCCGCGAGTACGAGGCGCTGATCGACAGCCTGATCCCGCAAACCCAGGGCGCGATTCGGGTGTTCGACAGGATGCTGTCGCGCGCCTGGAATTCATCGCGGCGCTGCGAGGCGCTCCGGCTGTTCCTGCTGGCCGGGCGCACCAACCGTCTGCTGATCGTGGTGCACGACGCCGAGCCAATCGAGCGCGAATGCCCGCGCACGGTTGACCTGCTGCGGCAGTTCAGCCACGCGGTCAGGATCAATCAGACGCTGCGGACGGCAAGGCACGTTTACGACCCGTTCGTGGTATTCGACGCCAATCACTACGTGCACCGGTTCCACCACGACCATCTGCGCGCCGCCCACGGCGCGAACGAGCTCGTTGGCGCGCAGCAGCTGCTCGACCGCTTTGCCGAAATCTGGGATGCGTCCGCCCCAGCCGTCACCGCAACTACGAGCGGCCTTTGAGGCACGCAGTCCTGTAAGGTTGGTGTCAGGTTCACCTGCTAGAGTCCGCGCGACGGCGCAAGAGGATCAGCCCCGTTAGTGGCTGGTCGGTCATCGGCCGGCCAGCGTTTTTTTTGGACCAACTGTCTGTCATTTCAAAGGAAAACAATCAACCATGAAACCATCCCTTCTCCTCGCCACGCTGGTGGCAATCGGCTTGAGCGCGTGCGGGCAGCAATCCGAGCCGCCTGCGCCCAAGTCTGCTCCCGCGGCCCCAGCCGCAGCTCCGGCACCTGCGCCCGCGCCAGTGGCTGATGCTGCCAAGCCGGCGGAAGCGCCCAAGGCCGATGTTGGTACGACCGCTGCTGCGCCTGCTCCGGCTGCCGCCCCTGCCGGCGAAATGAAGAAAGAAGAAGAAAAGAAGGACGAAAAGAAGTAATTTCCCCTTCGGCAATTCAACGAAAAAGCCGGCCCTCAGGCCGGCTTTTTCGTTGTTCATCGTTTTCTCTGCGCCCTTAGCAATGGTCAGTAACCTCACGAAGCCTAGCCGAGTCGGCGTAGCCGCATAACCCACTCAGGATTCAATAGAGGCATACAAGATCTCCACTTCCGCCATGACCTTGAGCCTGACGTAATCGGTCTTTCCGCTGCCGAGCAGCGGCAACGACGGCACGTGCACGATGCGCCGCGCGACCGCGAGGTCCTGCGCCCCGAGCTCGCGCGCGGCCTTGTGAAGCGCACTCCGGTCCAGCCCGGAATCGGTAGTGAACAGCACCGTGCTCTCACCGGCCTGCGAAACGAGCTCGATGGTCACGGCGTGCTGATGGCCCGGCGAGGCATGATGGGCAATCCGCTCCACGTTTTCGAGCGAGACCATCTCGCCCGCGATCTTGGCAAAGCGCTTGACGCGGCCATGGACGGTGACGAATCCCTCTTCGTCCACTTCCACGATGTCGCCGGTGTTGTACCAGCCCTCGCCCAGCTCTGAGCGCGGCGGCTGCAGCTGCCCCGGCTGCTCGTACAGGTAATAGCCGCGCATGAGATTGGGCCCGCGCACGTGAAGCACGCCGCCGCGCGCGATGCCCGGTACCGGCACGACGCGGTGCTCGATCCCCGGCAGCAGCCGCCCGACGGTTCCCGGCTTATAGCAAAGCGGCGTGTTGAGGCTCAGCACCGGAGCGCACTCGGTCGCGCCGTAGCCTTCCATGATACGGATGCCGAATTTCCTCAGCCACAAGGCGGCAACCTCGGCGTTGAGCTTCTCGGCTCCCGACACCACCACGCGCACGCGGGAAAAATCATACGGATGTGCCTGGCGCGCGTAGTGGCCGAGGAAGGTGCTGGTGCCGAATACGTAAGTGCAGGCGCGCGTGTAGGCGAGTTCCGGGATTACGTGATGATGCAGCGGCGTCGTGTACAGGAACATGCGCGTGCCGGTGAGCAGCGGTTGCAAGGTGCACGCAGTCAGCGCGTAGGCGTGATACATGGGCAGTGAGCTCAGGAACTTGTCATTGGGGCCGTAATCAATGACGGCGCCCATCTGCGCGATGTTCGCAAGCAGGGCGTCGTGGCTCAATGCCACCCCCTTGGGCCGCGCCTCCGACCCGGAAGTGAAGAGCACCACCGCCGTTTCCTCCGGGTCGCGGCCGCGGATCGCGGTGCGCGGCCACCACAGTGCCCACCCCACCAGCCACAGCTTGTCGAACAGCCCGAACCGGGTGCGCAGATCCTCCAGATAGATTATGCGCACGGTGCTGAGCGCGTGGATGGCGGGTCCCAGCCGCGCGGCCTCGACGAAGCGCCGCGACGTGATGACGGCCTTGATTCCCGCGGCGACGCAGGCGCTGCGTAAGGCGTCCGGACCCGCCGTGTAATTGAGCATGGCCGGGACGCGGCGCATCGCGCCCAGGCCGAACAGCAGGGCAACAGTCGCTGCCATGTTGGGCATCAGCACGCCGATGGTTTCGCGATCCTCGCCGAGCTTCATCCCCAGCCGCCCCAGCGCGAGGCTCGCCTTGATCAGGTCGCCGTAGGAATGCTCGCGCTGCGTGTCCTCCATGATGGCCGTGGAACGGCCGTGCAATTCTGAGGCGTCGAGCAGCGCCTCGAACAGCGTGCGCGCCGGGCGCGAGGCGAACATCATGTGTTGCATGAGCCTCAGCAGCGCCTCGGCCAGCCTGCGCCGCCTCAGCTTGCCCGGCAGCGCCGGAAACGCCGGCAGTTGCCGCGCCGGCAGAATCCTGATCGTGACCCGCGGGAAGCGGCGCCTGGGAAAGTTGCCGCCGACCGCGGCGAAGCGTGTATAGAGCGTGCCGGTAATGCGCACCGGCACGATTCGTGCATTGCAGCGCGCAGCGATCAATGCCGCCGCATCGTAGATTTTTGTCAGGCTGCCGGTCGTGGTTGGCTGGCCTTGCGGGAACACCACGACAGGCCGGCCGCGCTGCAGCTGCCGCATCAGCGTCTTGAGAGCCAGCGGATGGGACGGCTCAAGCACGACATGCGGCAC
>DAIDBG010000198.1 GCA_027310225.1 bacterium
TCCGCGCGAAATCGGTCGTGCTCGCGTGCGGAGGTTTCGAGGCCAACCCTGAATGGCGCACGCGCTACCTCGGGCCGGGCTGGGAGCTCGTGAAGGTGCGCGGCACGCGCTTCAACATGGGCGAGGGCCTGCGGATGGCGCTCGAGATCGGCGCCTGCCCCTACGGTAACTGGTCCGGCTGCCACGCGGTGGGCTGGGACCGAAACGCCCCTGAGTTCGGCGACTTGAACGTCGGCGATCAGTTCGAGAAGCACAGCTACATCTTCGGCATCCTGGTGAACGCCGAGGGCAGGCGCTTCGTGGACGAGGGGCTCGACTTCCATTCCTTCACCTATGCGAAGTACGGCGCCGAGGTGCTCAGGCAGCCGGGGCAGTTCGCGTGGCAGGTGTTCGACGCCAGAGTGAAGGACATCCTGCGCCCCGAGTACCGCATCAGGCTCGTCACGAAGGCGACCGCGAACACGCTGGAGGATCTCGCCGGAAAGCTCGAAGGCGTCAACCCCGAGGGTTTTCTCAAGACCGTGCGCGAGTTCAACGACGCAGTACGCACCGACATCCCCTTCAACCATACCGTGAAGGACGGGCGCGGCACGCGCGGCATCGAGCCCCCCAAGTCGAACTGGGCGAATCCCCTCGACACTCCGCCGTTCGAGGCCTATGCCGTGACTTGCGGCATCACCTTCACCTTCGGCGGGCTGCGCATCAACCACCAGACCGGGCAGGTGTACGACGTGAGCCTCGCCCCGATTCCCGGCCTCTACGCCGCGGGCGAGATGGTGGGCGGCCTCTTCTACTTCAACTACCCGAGCGGCACCGGGCTCGTCTCCGGCGCGGTGTTCGGCCGCATCGCCGGCAGCGCCGCCGGGAAGGCAGCTAAAATTTAAATTCATACCCGCAACGGGCATGAAATTCCGGGGAACCAACTCTTCCGGGCGGCATCACATGGGGTTCGGCTCAAGACCGACCGGCCGGTTTTTTCGCCGCTCCGCATGGGTCGATTCGATGTCGCAGCAAGCGCTCTTAACGCGTTGATTTGTCTGCGCATGAATCGCGGGGCCGCGGCGCGAGCACCCGTCATTCATCACGATTTCCGGAACTGGCGCGATGGATGGCGGTCGTCTATCAAACGATGACAGCCGAGATCCATCGAGCATCCAGGCCTTCAGCGCGCAGCCCGAGAGGCGATGTCGTTCTGGCGGCGCCGAGCGTGGCCGACGGCGTGGCCATCCGCTGCCTGGTGGATGCATCGAAGCCGCTCGACGCGAACTCCACCTACGCCTACCTGCTGCTGTGCCGTCACTTCGCCGACACCTGCGTGCACGCGAAGCGGGACGGCCGCACGGTCGGCTTTGCTTCCGCCTACCGGCCGCCGCTTTCCCGGGACGTCGTGTTCGTGTGGCAGGTGGCGGTGGCGCAGGAGCTGCGCGGGCAGGGCCTGGGCAAGGCGATGCTGCGCGAGCTGCTCTCGCGACAGTCGTTGCGGGGCTGCTGCTACCTGGAGACCACCGTCGCGCCTTCGAACGAGCCGTCCCGGCGGATGTTCCGGTCGCTGGCGCGGGAGCTCGACGCTCCGGTGGAGGAAGGCGTGTTGTTCGAAGAGGCGGATTTCGGCGGCGACCGCCATGAGCGCGAGGCGCTGATCCGCATCGGCCCGTTCGCAGCCCGACAACCGAAAGGAGAGCCTCTGCATGAATCTTGAGATCTTCGAGCGCCTCGAGTCCGAGGTGCGCGGCTACATCCGCTCCTTCCCCGTGGTCTTCGCGAAGGCGCAGGGAGCGACCCTGACCGACGAGGAAGGCCGGCAGTACATCGATTTCTTCGCCGGCGCCGGGACCCTCAACTACGGGCACAACAACCCGGCGCTGAAGCGCCGCCTCCTCGAGTACATCGAGGCCGACGGGGTGGTGCACGGCCTCGACATGGCCACCGTCGCGAAGAAGGAGTTTCTCGAGACCTTCGAGCGGCTGATTCTGCGGCCGCGCGGATTCGACTACAAGATCCAGTTCCCCGGCCCGACCGGCACCAACGCCGTGGAAGCCGCGCTCAAGCTTGCGCGCCAGCTCAAGGGCCGCCCGAACGTCATCTCCTTCACCAACGGGTTTCACGGCGTGAGCGGGGGCTCGCTCGCCGCCACCGGCAACGCCAAGTTCCGCGGCGCCGCCGGCATGCCGCTCGCCAACGCGACGTTCATGCCGTACGACGGCTACCTGGGCGAGGGCATGGATACGACGGCCTACCTCGAGCGGGTCCTCGCCGACCGCAGCAGCGGGGTGGAAGCCCCCGCGGCGGCCATCGTCGAGACGGTGCAGGGCGAAGGCGGCGTGAACGTCGCCAGCTTCCGCTGGCTGCGCGCGCTCGAGCAGCTCTGCCGCCGCCACGACATGCTGCTGATCGTGGACGACATCCAGGTCGGCTGCGGCCGCGCCGGCACGTTCTTCAGCTTCGAGAACGCCGGCATCGCGCCCGACATTGTCACGCTTTCGAAGTCCATCAGCGGGTTCGGACTGCCGATGTCGCTGGTGCTGATGAAGCCGCAGTACGACATCTGGGCCCCCGGCGCGCATAACGGCACGTTCCGCGGCAACAACCTCGCGTTCGTCACCGCCCGGTCGGCGCTGCAGCAGTACTGGGCGACGCGCGAGTTCGAGGACACGATACGGCGCAAGGCGAACATCATGGGCTCGTGCCTGGAGCACATCGTGCGCGGCTATCCGCAGGGCCGCTTCGCGGCGCGCGGCCGCGGCATGATCCAGGCATTGACCGCGGAGAATCCCGAGCTGGCGGGCAGGATCGCGGCGCGCGCGTTCGAGGCGGGCCTGGTGGTCGAGACCTCGGGATCGCAGGACCAGGTCGTGAAGCTGTTGCCGCCGCTCACCATCGACGAGCCGTTGCTGCGCAGGGGCCTGGAGATCCTCGAGCGCAGCGCGGCCGACGTGCTCGGCGTGTCGCGCACCGAGCCCGAGAAAATCCGCTTCATCAACTTCAGGGGGGTGCGATGATCGTGCGCAGCGTGAAGGAGGTCAGGGGCACGGAACGGGAGGTCGAGACCCCGAACTGGGTGAGCCGCCGCCTGCTGCTGAAGAGCGACGGCATGGGGTTCTCGCTGCACGAGACCACCGTGCTCCCGGGGACGGAGACCAACATGTGGTATGCCCATCATCTGGAGGCGGTGTACTGCATCGAGGGCGAGGGCGAGGTGGAAACGGCGGCCGACGGCGCCGTCCACCGGATCGGGCCGGGAGTCGTCTACGCGCTCGACCGGCACGACCGGCACCGTCTGCGCGCCCGGACCCGGATGCGCCTGGTGTGCGTGTTCAACCCGCCGCTCACCGGCCGCGAGGTCCACGATGAGAACGGCGTTTACCCGCTTCTCGCCGGAGAAGCGGCGGCGGCCGGCTGAGCGGGCTGGTCGCGCCCGCGACGTCGCAAGGAAAGGAGCGACATGGTCCCGATTACCGACATCTATCAATCGCGCGTGGACAACGATACCGCGATCCTGCTGCGGCAGGACCCGATCGTCTATTCCGGCTCGCGGTTCAAGGTTGCGCCGGGCCTGAGCCAGCACCAGCTGCGCGGCTACCGGAAGAACGGCTTCATCCTGCTCGAGGGCTTCCTGCCCGAGTACGAGGTCGAGATCTACCTGAAGGAGGCCCAGTGCATGGCGGCGGATCCGCAGATCCGGGCGCGCGAGGAGGCGATCGCCGAGCCCGGGTCCGACGCGGTGCGCTCGGTGTTCAGGGTGCACCGGCTGAACGACCGGTTCGAGCGCCTGTCCCGCGACGCGCGCCTCGTCAACATCGCGCGCCAGATTCTCGGCAGCGAGGTTTACATCCATCAGTCGCGCGTGAATCTCAAGCCGGGCTTCGTCGGCGAGAAGTTCTACTGGCATTCCGACTTCGAGACCTGGCACGTGGAGGACGGGATGCCGCGGATGCGCGCGGTGAGCTGCACGATCCTGCTCACCGAGAACAACGAGCACAACGGCCCCCTGATGCTCGTCGCCGGCTCGCACCGGCACTACGTTTCGTGCGTCGGCGCGACCCCGGAGGACCACTACCGGCAGTCGCTGAAGAAGCAGGAGTACGGCATCGCTGACCCGGTGGCGCTCGAGTTCCTGATCGAGCGCGGCGGCATCCAGTCCATGAAGGGGCCGGCCGGATCGGTCGTCTTCTTCGACTGCAACACGATGCACGGCTCGAACAGCAACATCTCGCCGTATCCCAGGTCGAACCTGTTCCTGGTCTACAACAGCGTGGACAATGCGCTCACCGCCCCGCGTTCGGGTTTGAAGCCCAGGCCCGAGTTCATCGCCACGCGCAGCGATTTTTCGCCCATCGTCCCGCTCGAGCCCGAATTCCCGGGCATCGGAATCACAGTCCAGCCAAAATCGTGACAGCGCAGCGTGTGTTTCATTATGTTGGGGACTCTTACGGATGAGCGCGTGGCGCGCCCGGCGCGACGGCTGGCGAAGCGCGGCGTGCGCCGCGCTGCTGGCGGCGGCGGGGCTGCTCGCCGGGGGCTGCTCGGAGCGCGGCTGACTCTGATTGCTTGCTTCTCTGGGCGTTCTCTGCGGTTCAATGAGGCAGAGACGAGGAACGATCTCCCACTACGCCGTCTGCTTCGGATACGCCCCCCTCAGGCAGGTAGAGGAACTGCCTTGTTCTAATGTAAGTTCCGTTAATCCTGTTCATTCTTGCTCTTCTTGGCAGTCTTGGCGTGCTTGGCGGTTCGATTCTTGTTCATGGTTTGGTCTTCTTGGCGGCCTTATATGGACGCCCCCCGCTTGGCAAGTGATGTTCTCGATGCTGACAGAGTGGTGTGGGCTGCAGTCTTATATCCGGCCTCGTGGTGCAGGCTCCGTGTATAAGCCTGCGGGCACATGATGGAATTCGCCGGGGAAGC
>DAIDBG010000209.1 GCA_027310225.1 bacterium
CTGCACTGGATCGCGATCATGCCCTGCGTGCCGCGTCCGTGACGGGTGTAATCGGAAACCGGCGTGCGCTTGCCGTAGCCGTTCTCCGTCGCGGTGAGGACCGAGAGTTTCTCGTCGCCGGAAGTGAGCAGCGAGATGACGCGCTGGTCCTTCTGGAGCTTCATGCCGCGCACGCCGGTCGCGTTGCGGCCCATCGCTCGCACCTCGTCCTCTGCGAACCGCACCGCCTTGCCGGCGTCCGAGAACAGCATGACGTCCTGCTTGCCGTCGGTCAGCGCGACCCCGATCAGATAGTCCCCGTCCTCGAGGTTGACGGCGATGATGCCCTTCGACATCGGGCGCGAGAACGCGGAGAGCGCCGTCTTCTTCACGGTGCCGAGCGCGGTCGCCATGAACACGAAAT
The DNA here is from genome assembly GCA_027310225.1 of bacterium. Classification (GTDB taxonomy): domain Bacteria; phylum Pseudomonadota; class Gammaproteobacteria; order Burkholderiales; family SG8-41; genus SG8-41. Next base: position 404 of record DAIDBG010000209.1, read on the forward strand.
GCCCCTCGTCGAACTCCGACACCGGCAGCACGGCGGTGATCTTCTCGTGCTCCATCAGCGGCACGAGGTTCACGATGGGCCTCCCGCGCGAGGAGCGGCTGCCCTGCGGCACCTCATAGACCTTGAGCCAGTAGATGCGGCCGCGATTGGAGAAGCACAGGATGTGGTCGTGGGTGTTGGCGATGAACAGCTTCTCGACGAAATCGTCTTCCTTGGTGGCGGTCGCCTGTTTGCCCCGCCCGCCGCGCTTCTGCGCGCGGTAGTCCGCCACCGGCTGCGATTTCATGTAGCCGCCGTGCGACAGGGTCACCACCACGTCCTCCGAGGCGATCAGGTCCTCCGTGGAGAGCTCCTGGGTCTTGGTTACGATCTCGCTCTTGCGCTCGTCGCCGTACTGCTTCTTCACCTCGGCGAGCTCCTGCGAGATGATCCTGGTGACCCGTGCCGGCTTGGCGAGCACGTCCACCAGGTCCACGATTCTCTCCATGGTCTGCCTGTACTCGGAGACGATCTTGTCCTGCTCCAGCGCGGTCAGGTTCTGCAGCCGCATCTCGAGGATACGCTGCGCCTGGGTTTCCGAAAGCCGGTAGCCCTTCTTCTGCAGCCCGAATTCGGGCGCGAGCCCCTGCGGGCGCGAGAGGTCGCCTTCGCTGCGCGCCAACAGCTCCTCCACCAGCCTGGAGCGCCAGAGGCGCGCCATCAGCTCGTTCCTGGCGTCGGCCGGGGTGGCCGCCGCCTTGATCAGCGCAATGACGTCGTCCACGTTCGAAAGCGCGACCGCCAGGCCTTCGAGGATATGCCCGCGCTCGCGCGCCTTCCTCAGCTCGAAGACGGTGCGCCGCGTGACCACTTCGCGGCGGTGGCGCAGGAATGCGTCAAGGAACTGCCTGATGTTGAGCAGCCGCGGCTGGCCGTCAACCAGCGCCACCATGTTCATGCCGAAGGTCTCCTCCATCTGCGTTTCCTTCCACAGATTGTTGAGGATCACCTCCGGGTTCTCGCCGCGCTTCAGCTCGATCACCGCGCGCATGCCGGACTTGTCCGACTCGTCGCGGATATCGGCGATGCCTTCGACCTTCTTGTCGCGCACCAGCTCGCCGATCTTCATCAGCAGGTTCGCCTTGTTGACCTGGTACGGCAACTCGTCAATCACGATGGAGGTGCGCCCGCCCTTCTCCGCCTCCTCGAAATGGGTGCGTGCGCGCATCACCACCTTGCCGCGCCCGGTGCGATAGCCCTCCTTGACGCCCTGCACCCCGTAAACGATGCCGCGCGTCGGGAAGTCGGGCGCGGGGACGATCTTGATCAGATCCTCAACGCCGATGCCGGGGTCCTTCAGCAGCGTCTGGCAGGCGTCAACCACTTCCGAGAGATTGTGCGGCGGGATGTTGGTCGCCATGCCGACGGCGATGCCCGAGGAGCCGTTGATGAGCAGGTTCGGGATACGCGTCGGCAGCGTGACCGGCTCCTGCTCCTTGCCGTCGTAGTTGGGCACGAAATCGACCGTTTCCATGTCGATGTCGGCGAGCATCTCGGAAGTAATGCGCTCGAGGCGGCACTCGGTATAGCGGTAAGCCGCGGGCGAATCGCCGTCCACCGAGCCGAAGTTGCCCTGTCCGTCAATCAGGGTGTAGCGCATGGAAAAGCCCTGCGCCATGCGCACCAGCGCTTCGTAGGTGGCGGCGTCTCCGTGCGGGTGATACTTGCCGAGTACGTCACCGACCACCCGCGCGCATTTGACGTAGGGCCGGTTCCATACGTTGTTCGCCTCGTGCATCGCGTAGAGGATGCGGCGGTGCACGGGTTTCAGTCCGTCGCGCACGTCGGGCAGCGCGCGCCCCACGATGACGCTCATCGCGTAATCGAGGTAGGAACGGCGCATCTCTTCTTCGAGGCTTACCGGCAGGGTTTCTTTGGCGATCTGGTCCATGAAAATGCGGGGGAAAGAGCGGTTGTCTTGCGGCAGCCAAAAAAGATTGATTTTACCATGTGCGGTGCCGGCACCTGACCGGGCAGGTACCGGCTCCCGGTGAAGCCGGCAGGGATTCCTGCCCGGCGCGGAAACAGCCGGTTTTCAGCCTGTTGGGCGGCCGCCCCGACATGAGCGCCGCCATCACGAAAGCGCGGTGATGCAATGCAAAAGCCACGGAAACTTCCGGTGGTTCGCCGCCTCCGCGGGGCGGCGGAGCGGGGAAATCCGTGCCGCCTCCCCGGAACGGGCAGTCCACTTGGTGAAATCCGGGGGGACCGTTCCCGGGAACGTTTCCTTTAGGCAACAGGCAGCCATGCTTTTTTTCTCGAAACCATGTTATGATTTCCGCATAATTTGCCTTGCTTAAAGGGTTGTGATATTAAGTAGCCTTCGGGGAGACTCTCTGAAGGTGAACCGGTATTCCGGCGGGTCCCTAATTCATCGCGACAACAGGAGGATTAAAAATCATGAAGTCAGCAATCCGGATAACGCTCGTTGGCCTCGCTGCCGGCGTGTTTCTGCCCGCGCCGGCGTCGGCACAGTTCAAGAACCAGGGTTATCTGACCGACAGCCAGGGCGCCGTCGTCCGCGCCGCAGGCGCCGGCGTCTGCGTGCGTACCAGCGACTGGACCCCGGCCCGCGCCGTGGCCGAGTGCGATGCGGATCTGGTGAAGAAACCCGCTGCGCCCAAGGCGGCCCCCGCGGCCCCTGCGGCCCCCGCGGCGAAACCCGCGCCCAAGCCGGCGGCCAAGAAGGCCAAGCCGAAGATGATCAATGTCGAGGAGAAGATCGAGCTGCAGGGCATGCCGTTCGGCAAGGCCGAGATGACCGCTGAGAACAAGGCTGACCTCGACAAGTTCCTGGCCGGCCTGCGCAAGGCGACCAAGGCCCGTGCTCCGGTAACCTTCGGCGCAGTGATCGTGACCGGTCACACCGACCGCATCGGCAGCTTGAAGTACAACATGAAGCTCTCGGAGCGCCGCGCGGTGGTCGTGAAGGACTACCTCGTCAGCCAGGGCATTGACCAGAAGCTGATCTTCTGGGAAGGCAAGGGCCCGAAGCAGCCGATCCCGGTGACGAAGTTCTGCGACAACAAGATGAAGCGCAAGCAGTTGATCGACTGCCTGTCGCCGAACCGCCGCGTGACGGTCGAGATCGTGGGCCGCGCCGAATCGCTCGCCAAGCCCAAGCCCGCTGCCAAGCCGGCCGCGAAGGCCAAGCCGAAGAGCTGATTCGAGGAGCGCCGCCGCTTTAAAAGCCCTGCTTCGGCAGGGCTTTTTTATTTCACGAATGGCCTCCAACCCCGATCCCGCACCCACCCTCGTCGAGGCACGCTGGGTAATACCGGCCGACCCGCCCCGGGCGGTCCTCCCGCACCATGCCGTCGTCATCGCCGGTGGCCGCATCCGCGAGGTCCTGCCCGCCCGGCAGGCGCGCGAGCGCTACCGCGGCGCGCGCCGCATCGAGCTGACCGGGCACGCGCTGATCCCCGGCCTCATCAACCTGCACACGCACGCGGCGATGACGCTGATGCGCGGGCTGGCCGACGATCGCACGCTCATGGACTGGCTGCAGAACCACATCTGGCCGGTCGAGCTCGAGCGGGTATCGCCCAAGTTCGTTTACGACGGGACGCTGCTCGCCTGCGCCGAGATGCTGCGCGGCGGCGTAACGTGCTTCAACGACATGTACTTCTTCCCGGAGGCGGCGGCCCGTGCGGCGCTCGCCGCCGGCATGCGCGCCGCGCTCGGCATGATCGTGATCGAGTTCCGCTCGCCGTACGCCGCCGACGCCGGCGATTATCTCAGCAAGGGCCTCGCCACGCGTGACGCCCTCAAGCACGAGCCGCTGCTGTCGTTCTGCTTCGCGCCGCACGCCCCCTTCACCGTGAGCGACGCCACGTTCGAGCGCCTGGCGACTTATGCCGGCGAGCTCGACGTTCCGGTACACATCCATCTGCACGAGACCGAGGACGAGATCCGGGAAAGCATCGCCGCGCACCAGCTTCGCCCCGTGCGCCGGCTTCAGAAGCTGGGGCTGCTGGGCCTGCGCCTCATCGCGGTGCATGCCGTCCATCTCGCCGGGGACGAGATCGCGCTGCTCTCCGAGCATGGATGTCACGTCGCGCACTGCCCCTCTTCCAATCTCAAGCTCGCGAGCGGCATCGCGGATGTCGCGCGGCTGGTCGAGGGCGGCGTAAACACGGGGCTCGGCACCGATGGGGCCGCCAGCAACAACCGCCTCGACGTGTTCGCGGAGATGCGGCTTGCCGCCCTCCTCGGCAAGGGCGCCAGCGGGCGGGCAACCGCCCTTCCGGCGCACACCGTTCTGGCCATGGCAACCATCAACGCGGCACGCGCGCTGGGAATTGACGGCCGCGTGGGCTCGCTCACGGCCGGGAAATGCGCCGATATGGCGGCCGTGAACCTCGACGCGCCCGAACTGTCACCGTGCTATGACCCGCTGTCGCACCTGGTCTATGCGGCCGGACGCGAGCACGTGAGCCACGTCTGGGTAAACGGCGAGCTGCTGGTGGAGGAAGGCCGCCTTACGCGGCTTGATCCCTCCGAGATCGCCGCGAGGGCCGCGTACTGGAAGGAAAAGATCAAGAGCTAGTTTTCGGCGCTCAGCCACTGGCCGGCCCCTTTGCGCGGCACCCTCCAACGGGTAAGCTGAGAGCTGGGCGCCAAAAACCATGATCAACGTTGACCCACTCGAGATCGAGAAATTCAGCCAGCTTGCGCACCGCTGGTGGGATCCCCGCGCCGAGTTCAGGCCGCTGCACGAGATCAACCCTCTGCGCCTCGACTACATTGACGGCATCACCGGCCTGGGCGGCAAGAGCGTGCTCGATGTCGGCTGCGGCGGCGGCATCCTGGCCGAAGGCATGGCGGCACGCGGCGCGCGGGTGACCGGCATTGACTTGGGCGAAAAGCCGCTCAAGGTGGCGCAGCTCCATCTGCTCGAGTCGGGATTGCAGGTGGACTACCGGCACGTCGCCCCCGAAGCGCTTGCGCGCGAGGCCCCGCGCAGCTTCGATGTCGTGACCTGCATGGAACTTCTGGAGCACGTGCCGGACCCGTCGGTCACGGTGGCGGCCTGCGCCGGCCTTGCGAAGCCCGGGGGCCATCTCTTCTTTTCGACCATCAACCGTAATCTCAAGGCCTATCTGCTCGCGGTCGTCGGCGCCGAATACGTGCTGAAGCTTCTGCCGCGCGGCACCCATGACTACGCCAGGTTCATCAAGCCATCCGAGCTTGCCTCGATGTGCCGCGCCGCCGGGCTGGAGATCGGGCATATCATCGGCATGACCTACAACCCCCTCACCAGGGTCTATGCCTTGGGCTCCGATACGGATGTGAATTACATTCTGCACGCGACAAGTCCGTGAGCGGTGAGCGGTAAATGGCGAGCACTCCGGGCAAACGCGCGTCTTCCGCTTACCGCTCACCGCTTACGGCGACATGATAAAAGCAGTCCTCTTCGATCTCGACGGCACCTTCGCGGATACCGCGCCGGACCTGGCGTACGCCCTCAACCGCGTGCGCGGCACGCGCGGGCTCGCGCCGCTGCCGCCCGAGGCCACGCGGCCCGTCGCATCGAACGGCGCCCGCGGCCTGCTCGGCGCCGGCTTCGGCATCGGGCCCGGTGATCCCGGTTACGATGCGCTGCGCGAGGAGTTTCTCGCCGTTTACGCGGAGAACCTGTGCCGGGAAACGCGCCTTTTTCCGGGAATACGGGAGCTGCTCGATGCGCTCCATGCGCGCGTTCTCCCATGGGGCATCGTCACCAACAAGCAGGAGCGATTCATGCTGCCCCTGCTCAGGCAGCTCGGCGTGCTCGACCGTGCCGCCTGCGCGGTGGGGGGCGACACGACCGTCCGGAACAAGCCTGATCCCGAGCCGCTGCTGTTCGCGAGCCGGAGGATCGGGATCGTGCCTGCGGATGGCGTTTACATCGGGGACGATCGGCGCGACGTCGAGGCCGCTCACGCCGCCGGGATGAAGGCGGTGGTCGCGAGGTGGGGTTATCTCAACGGCCAGGAACCGGATCAATGGAACGCGGACTGGCTGATCAAGAATCCGCAGGAGCTCCTGCGGATTATTGAACAATCCCCGTGATCTACCCGCCCGGGAACGCCGCCGACCCGCTTGAATTCATGGGGCCCGCCCCAATGTGGGATAATGCCTCGTACCTGTTCAAATTTGGCTGTCGGCGCGGGGCAATTCGCTGACAGCCAAATTGGGGGGCGACCTGGTTTCGACGCAGGTAGCGAAGCCGTTCGGGGCATGCCAAGGTCCAGTCACCTTGTAAAACCGCTGGAAACCACTAGACGCCAACGACGAGCGTTACGCTCTCGCCGCCTAATACCGGCGAGACGCTGCACTAGCTTGCTGATGGGCTAGGGCCGGGCAACCGGCTGCAGCGTCATTCACATCAGCCTCTCCGCGCGGTCTGGTCGCTTGGCCGCACGGATCCGTCGAAGCGACTGGCCGAATGCCAGCCTGCCGGCCGGCGGGCACGAGGCGAGATCCAGATGACCAGGCTAAGCATGTAGTCCCGGCTGTGTAGGACTTGCGGACGGCGGTTCGATTCCGCCCGCCTCCACCAAAAAAAATCGGCCACCCTCGGGTGGCCGATTTTTCCCAGTAAGGCTCGAATCTCAGTTTTTAAAGCGGCTTGATCGTGGCTGCCTTCAGCCCCTTGGGACCACGCGTCACTTCGAACGAGACGCGCTGCTTTTCCTTGAGCAACTTGTAGCCGTCACCCTGAATTTCGGAAAAATGCGCGAACAGATCTTCTCCGCCTTCGTCCGGCGTGATGAACCCGAAGCCCTTCGCCTCGTTGAACCACTTTACGATACCAGTTGCCATGATGCTCTCCTTGAAAATGAACTGACACGGGCGCAAGCCCGCGGCCTGCAAACGACGGATAAGAAGTGGTTGAGAACTGAAGGCTCACCGCCCGGACGGGCGAGGACTGCGGATCAACAATACACCACCTACGTGAGTCGGCTGCGGGCGCGACGATACCCCCCTTCCGGGGAAATAGCAAGCCCCCCAGCCGGACCGTCCGTCCAGGTGGCGCAGAACATGAGGCGGGAGGCACGGCGGTCGCCGGCAGGCTCTGGATCGGATTCCGCGTGCCGATCGAAGACCCGACGCCGGCAGCCGCGCCCGGCCTGCGCCGGACACAGGCCCGGTTCAGCCGTCGCCGCCGAGGACCAGGGCCCGGACAGCGTCTCGTCGGGGCAGCGCCGCAGGATTGACGCGCACCAGCCGGATGCCGGCCGCCTTGAGGCAGTCGGCCTTGAAGCGCTGCAAGCCGGCCGCGGCGGCGGCTTGCGCCGACTCCAGCTCGACCGCCGCCACAACACGCATGTTCTTGTCGCAGACGACGAAATCCAGTTGGTACAGGCTGAGGCGGCGCAGCTGCTGTTCCCGTTCTGGCGCGGCGCTGCCCTGCGCCACCCCGACGACGGACGCCAGCGCGACATGCGCGAACACTTCATGGCCGGGAGCGCCGGCCTTGAGCAGGTAGTAGAGCAGCGCCTCCGGCCGGGTAAGAAAGCGCTCCCGCGCGATCGGCGTTGGAGCAGCGCCGGCGATGCCGGCCGCCGGCTCGGCCGGTTCGCGCTGCGCCGTGGCCGGCTGGCCCACGCCGAGCAGCTTCTCGAAGCGCTCCCGGCTCGCGCCCGCCCGGTCGAAGGCCCTCTTCTGGTACGCCCAGATGAAATAGACGACGGCGAAGACCGGTACCAGCATCAGCAGGTACCAGACGACGACCAAGGCTTATCCCTCCGCGGCGCGCGCCGAATCGAGCAGCTTCAGTCCCGGACGGGACGATTCAGCCGCGCGCAACGGGAAGTCCGGTGCGTGGAGAAACTCGGGTGAGAGCTCGGCGATGCTGCGGCAGCCGATGAGCGCCATTACACGGTCAATTTCCTCGCGGAAGATGGTGAGGGCGCGCTGCGCACCCGCCTCCCCGCCCGCCGCCACGCCGTACAGAGTAGAACGGCCGATCAGCACCGCTTTCGCACCCATCGCCAGCGCCTTGACCACGTCAGAGCCGCGCCGGAAGCCGCTGTCCACCAACACGGTAATACGCTTGCCCGCCGCGTCCACCACTTCCGGCAGCACCTCCAGCGGGGAAATCACGCTGTCGAGATTGCGCCCGCCGTGGTTCGACAGGATCACACCGTCCACCCCGCAGTCCGCCGCCAGAACCGCATCCTGCGGATGCAGGACGCCCTTCACGATCAGCGTGTGCGGCCACATCTTGCGCAGCGTGCGCAGATCCTCCCACGTCAGGGAATCGTTGCGCATCATCGAGCGCCCCATCGGGCGCGCCGTGATCCGGTATTTGATTTCGGACGGGTAGTT
>DAIDBG010000234.1 GCA_027310225.1 bacterium
AACGGCACGCGCGCGATGACCGCCTTCAACTCGAAAGAAGGCGGCTTCTACCTTACCACGGTCGGGCGCGTGCAGACGCCGACACTCGCCATCCTGGTCGAACGCGAGGAGAAGATCCGCGGTTTCAGGCCGCGCGACTACTGGGAGGTGCATGCGCGCTTTGCCGCCAAGGCCGGCGAGTATGCCGGCCGCTGGTTCGACCCTCGATTCAAGAAGGACGACGACGCCGAGCGCAAACCTGAGCGGGTGTGGAACGCGGCTGATGCCGAAGCCATCGCAGCCGCCTGCCGCGGCAAGACCGGCACCGTGAGCGAGCAGACCAAGCCCTCGACCCAGCTCTCGCCTTTGCTGTTCGACCTCACCAGCCTGCAGCGCGAGGCGAACGGCCGCTTCGGCTTCTCGGCCAAGACCACACTCGCACTGGCACAGGCGCTCTATGAAAAACACAAGATTCTCACCTACCCCCGGACCGACTCACGCGCCCTGCCCGAGGACTACCTCGGCACGGTGAAAAAAGCGCTGGACATGTTGGGCGGGCTGAGGGAGTACGCCCCGTTCGCCAGGAACCTTCTGAGGAGCGGTTGGGTAAAACCGAATAGGCGCGTGTTCGACAGCACGAAGGTGAGCGATCACTTCGCGATCATCCCCACGCTGCAGCCGCCGAAGCATCTGAATGAAGCCGAGCAGAAACTCTATGACCTAGTGGTGCGGCGCTTCCTTGCCGTGTTCTACCCGGCAGCCGAGTATCTGCAGACCACGCGCATCACGACCGTGGACGAGCACCAGTTCAGGACCGACGGCCGCATCCTGCAGAATCCGGGCTGGCTCGCGGTCTACGGGAGAGCGGCGCAGGAAGAGAACGAAAACCTCCCGCCGGTGGCGGCCGGCGAGCGGGTAAGTGTCCCCGAAGTAAACGCCGCCGCCAATCAGACCAAGCCGCCCGCGCGCTACACCGAAGCGATACTGCTCTCCGCGATGGAGGGCGCGGGAAAGCTGGTCGAGCACGACGAGCTGCGCGCAGCGATGGAAGCCAAAGGGCTCGGCACGCCGGCTACGCGCGCCGCGGTCATCGAGGGGCTCATTCAAGAGAAATACGTGCATCGCGAAGGCAGGGAACTGAGGCCCACCTGGAAGGCGTTCCGGCTGCTCATGGCTCTGCACCACTTCGGCGTTACCGAAATCACCTCTCCCGAGCTCACGGGGGACTGGGAATACAAGCTCAAGCTGATGGAGGGGGGAAAGCTCAAACGCGACGTATTCATGGATCACATTGAGCAGGCAACCCGCGACCTCGTGGAGCGCATCAGGAACGGCGACATCCCCGACAAAGCCTACGCGACCGTGGAGGCTCCCTGCCCGAAGTGCGGCGGGGTGGTACAGGAGAACTACCGGAAGTTTCAATGTCAGAACTGTGATTTTTCGCTTTGGGTCGTCTTGTCAGGTCGAGAATGGGCGCCGGAAGAGGTCGCCGAACTCATCGCCAAGCGTTTCGTTGGGCCGTTTACCGGTTTCCGCAGCCGCGCGGGCAAGCCCTTCAGCGCCGGGATCAGGCTCACCGATGATTTCCGCATTGAATTCGATTTCGGACAGGCTCGACCCGGGGAAGAAGAAGCGCCCGATTTCAGCGCACAGGAAAGCGTTGGAATGTGCCCCAAGTGCGGCGCGCGCGTGTTCGAGCACGGCGTGGCCTACGTCTGCGAAAAGGCGGTCGGCCCTGCGCGCAACTGCGACTTCCGCTCCGGCAAGATGATCCTGCAGCAGCCGGTGGAGCGCGCGCAGATGCAGAAGCTGCTCGCAACTGGCCGCACCGACCTCCTGTCGCGTTTCGTCTCCAAGAAGGGGCGGCGCTTCAAGGCCTACCTGGTGAAGACACCCGGGGGCCGCGTCGGTTTCGAGTTCGAGGCACGTGCGCCCGGCAAGCTCAAGGCCGAAGAACCTGCCGCCCCCGCGCCGGCGAAACCTGCGGGCAGGGGTCGCGTCCCGGCCGCATCCGCCACCGCCAAGCGGGCAAAGACCACCGCCAGAGCCGCACGCACCGCGGCGGCGGCCAAACCGCCGCTGCGAGCCCGGCGCAAGGCCGCCTGAGGAATTTGGCGGAAACGCTCCGCCAACTTCCTAACTTGGGAAGTTCAAGCTGGCCTGATAATGAATGCGGGCGTAGCCCGTATTCATCTAGATGTCGAGGTTGCGCACCCCGAGCGCGTTGGCTTCGATGAAATTGCGGCGCGGCTCTACTTGATCGCCCATCAGCGTCGAGAAGATCTCCTCAGCCAGAATGGCGTCCTCGATCTGGGTCTTGAGCAGGCGTCGCGTCTCGGGGTCCATGGTGGTCTCCCACAACTGCTCCGGGTTCATCTCGCCCAGGCCCTTGTAGCGCTGGATGCTCACCCCGCGCTGAACCTCCCCGAGCAGCCAGTCAATCGCCTCGCGGAAATCCGTGACCGGATGTTGCTGCTCCCCGCGCTTCACGTAGGCGCCCTCGGAGAGCAAACCCTGCAGCACCTGCGCCGTGCGCTTCATCTGGGCGTAATCTCCGCTCTGCGCGAAATCGGCGTCGATGTAGCAGTGGCGCACGATGCCGTGTTGCATGCGGCTCACCGCCAGCACGTAGCGCTCGCTTTTGTCGTCGAACCTGGCTTCGACGCGGATCTCCTGCGCGGCAAGCAGGGTGGCGAGTGACTTGGCGCTGCGTTGCGCCGTCTTCTCGTCGGAGAGGTCGAAAGCGACCGGCTGGCGCAACAGCGCGTGCAGCACATCCTCGTCGATCAGCCGGCTGACGCGCTCGATCACCGCCTCGGCCAGCAGGTACTCCTTCGCGACCTGCTCGAGCGCGTCTTTCTTCAGCGGCTGCGCCTTGGCGGAGGTGTAGAGTTCCGCCTCCGACAGCGCGAGTTTCAACAGGAACTGCTTGAGCTCGTGCTCATCCTTCAAATAGCGCTCGCTCTTTCCGTGCTTCACCTTGTAGAGCGGCGGCTGCGCGATGTAGATATGGCCGCGCTCAACGAGCTCCGGCATCTGCCGATAGAAGAAAGTAAGCAGCAGAGTACGGATGTGCGAGCCATCGACATCGGCGTCGGTCATGATGATGATGCGGTGGTAGCGCAGCTTCTCCGGCGCATATTCCTCCTTGCCGATGCCGGTGCCGAGCACGCTGATGAGCGTGGTGATCTCTTGGGAGGAAAGCAGTTTGTCGAGACGCGCCTTCTCGACGTTGAAGATCTTGCCTTTGAGCGGGAGGATCGCTTGGAACTTGCGATCGCGGCCCTGCTTGGCCGAGCCGCCGGCGGAATCGCCTTCCACGATATAGAGCTCGGACTGGGCGGGGTCGCGTTCCTGGCAGTCGGCGAGCTTGCCCGACAGCCCGAACGAGTCGAGCACGCCCTTGCGTCGCGTGAGTTCGCGCGCCTTGCGCGCCGCCTCGCGTGCCCGCGCGGCCTCTACGATCTTAGAGCAGATGACACGCGCGTCGGCCGGCTTCTCGAGCAGGAATTCGGTGAGCCTCTGCCCCACGATTTCCTCCACCACCGGGCGCACCTCCGAAGACACCAGCTTGTCCTTGGTCTGTGAGGAGAATTTGGGCTCCGGCACCTTCACTGAGAGCACAGCGGTGAGCCCCTCCTTCATGTCGTCACCGGTGGTCTCGACCTTGGCTTTCTCGGACAGCTTGTTATTCTCGATGTACTGATTGAGCGTGCGCGTCATCGCCGCCCGCAGACCCGTAAGATGGGTGCCACCGTCGCGCTGAGGAATGTTGTTGGTAAAGCACTGGGCGTATTCTTGGTAGGAATCGTTCCACTGCATGGCCACTTCCACTGTAATGCCGTCTTTCTCGCCAAGCGCGTAGAAGATATTCGGGTGCAGCACATTCTTGCTGCGATTGATGTACTCGACGAAGCCCTTCACCCCTCCGGTGAACGAGAATTTCTCCTCCTTGCCCGTGCGCTGGTCCTCCAGCATGATCTTGATCCCGCTGTTCAAGAACGCCAGTTCACGCAGTCGCTTGGCTAGAATTTCGTAGTGATACTCGATGTTGCCGAACACCTCCTTGCTCGGCATGAAATGTACTTCCGTGCCGCGGCGCTCAGTCTTGCCCACCACCTTGAGCGGGGCGACGGCCTCGCCCGAGCGAAACTCCATTTGGTGCAGCTTACCGTCACGCCGGATCGCGAGCCGCAGCCATTCTGAAAGTGCGTTCACGACCGAGACCCCCACGCCGTGCAGGCCTCCGGCGATCTTGTAGGAGTTGTTGTCAAACTTGCCGCCGGCATGAAGCTCCGTCATTACAACCTCGGCGGACGAGCGCTTTTCTTCGTCGTCCGGCTGCATCTCGGTAGGGATGCCGCGGCCGTTATCGACCACGCTCACCGAGTTGTCGGTGTGAATGGTGATGGTGATCTCGTTACAGTAGCCGGCGAGTGCCTCGTCGACCGCATTATCGACCACTTCGAACACCATGTGGTGGAGCCCAGTGCCGTCGCTGGTATCGCCGATGTACATGCCCGGCCGTTTGCGTACGGCTTCAAGACCCTTCAAGACCTTGATACTGCTCGCATCGTAGTCGTCAGCCGACCGCTGCTGCGTTTTTTCATTTACCTGTGTTGCCATTATTCGCTGTCCCTTCAGATGCGCATCGGCATCACCACGTAGCGGAACTCCTTGTTATCCGGCAGGGTGATCAGCATGCTGCTGTTGGCGTCGCCGAATGCACATTCGACGTTCTCGGTATGCACGTTGTTCAGCACGTCCAACAAGTAAGTGATGTTGAAACCCACGTCCAGCGCCTCACCGCCGTAGGTGGTCTCGAGTTCCTCCTGCGCTTCCTCCTGCTCATTGTTGGTGCAGGAAATGCGCAGGCTGTTTGCTGCCATCATCCAACGCACACCGCGGAACTTCTCATTGGAGAGTATCGCTGCTCTCTGCAGAGATTGCAGCAGCAGCAGGCGGTTGATCGCAAAGCGTTTCTGGTAGTTCGTCGGGATGACACGCGTATAGTCCGGGAATTTTCCGTCGATGATCTTGGTCGTGAGATCGACGCCGCCGAAACTGAAGCGTACCTGGCTGCCGAAAACCTCGACTGTCATCGCCTCATCGCTGTCGGCCAGTAGCTTTCCAAGCTCCAGCACCGCCTTGCGCGGCAGAATCACTTCCCGTTTCTCCTGCTGCTGGCCAAGCGGATGCGCTGCATAGCTCAGGCGGTGACCATCCGTCGCCACCACCTTTACCGACCCGCCTTCCAATATCAGGAGCAGGCCATTCAGGTAGTAACGGATATCCTGCTGTGCCATAGAATACTGAACGAGCAGCAACAGATCGCGCAGCACCCTCTGCGGCATCGTCACCCTGGCCTGAGATACCCCCGGATCAGCAAGTCCCGGAAAATCCGCAGCCGGCAGCGTCTGCAGGTTGAAGCGGCTCTTACCAGACCGCACTTGCAGACGGTTGTTCTGCACATCGAGCGTCGTTTCGGCTGCCTCCGGCAGGGCACGCAGGATTTCTTGCAGTTTGCGTGCCGATACGGTCAGGCTCAGATTCTCTCCGCTGCTCTTGCCAAGGTCGGTCTGGGTTGCGACTTGGATCTCGAGGTCGGTCGCAATAAGGTGCAACAGGCTTTGCTTGCGTTCTACAAGCACGTTCGACAGGATCGGCAAAGTATGGCGCTTTTCGACTATCCCGGTCACCGCCTGCAGCGGTTTGAGCAGCGCATCGCGTTCGATCTGGGCAAGTTTCATAGGTTGTACTTATAAAT
>DAIDBG010000239.1 GCA_027310225.1 bacterium
GCAATTTGCGCCCCGCAAACGTCGTTCTGGCATTCTTATGACTGTTCATCCGGTTGGTCTCCCTGGGTCTCTGAAGCATCGAGAACTCCAGTTTCCCAGAACCTTCCGGGTGAACAACCTATTGAAACATCACAGCTAGACCCACGCGCCTCCCCCGGGTTCGTCGGCGGCGCGCTTCCAGCCTGTGCTCCCCAGTGCATCGAGCGCGGCGCGCCGCCCCGACAGGATCTCCCGCGCGCGCCGCTGTGCCTCGTCGATGAGCGCGCGTACCTCGTCGTCGATCATGCGCGCCGTGGTTTCACTGTAGTTGCGTTCCTCCTCGCCCGCCACGCCGAGATACGCCAGCTCGCGCCGCCTGTCCGCGGCGTACGATTCCGGCAGTCGCGCAGGCGGCAATCCCGCTGCGCCCGCATGGACTTGGCCAGGCCGCCAGCGTAAACTCGCCGCTCGATGGCCCACCCTCGAGCGGCTGCGCGTATGACAAGAAAGCACCTGCCTGCACTTTCCCTCGCTCTCCTTATCATGCCTTCCGCATACGCCGCGACGGATGCCGCCGGGCTCGACCGGCTGCTGTCGCTGAGCCTCGAGGAGTTGATGGCGACCAAGGTCAGGATCTCCACCAACACCGAACAGACCTTGACCAAGGCGCCCTCGGTGGTGTCCGTGATCACGACGGAAGACATCAAGGCCACCGGCGCCACCAACCTCGTCGAGATACTGCAAAGCGTGCCGGGCGTCTATATCCGGACCAACGTCTTCGGCTTCCGGCCGTGGATCACCTTCCGCGGCGCTTCCAGCGCGCACACGCTGCTGATGATCAACGGCGCGCCGATCAAGGACATGGTCTTTTCCTCGGGCATGTTCTGGAAGGGCGTGCCGACCAGCGCGATCGAGCGCATCGAGATCATCCGCGGCCCCGGTTCGGCGCTGTTCGGCTCCGACGCCTCGGCCGGCGTGGTCAATGTCATCACCAAGACCGCCGCCACGGCGCAGCCTTCCGAAGCCGGCGCGCGCGCCGGGAGCTTCGCCATGCGGGAGGGCTGGCTGCAGCACGGCACGAACTGGAACGGCTTCGACGTCAACGTCACCGCCGACGTGTCCCGCACCGACGGATACAGTCCGTTCATCCGCGCCGACCGCCAGACGCTCAGCGACCGGACCGACCATACGGCCGTCTCCTATGCGCCCGCCGACGCGCGCAACGGTTATGACAGCCAGGACGTGCGCTTCTCGATCGCGCAGGGACATTGGCGCCTGCAGGGAGACTACATGCATCTGGGCGACGTCCAGACTGCGCTGACGGGCGCCGCCGTGCTCGATCCCCTGACCCGCGGCAACAGCCAGCGCTACAACCTCGATCTCTTCTACAACAACGGCGACGTCACGAGGGATTGGGGCGTCAATGCGGAGTTGCGCTATCTGCACCTCGACTACAGCACGGGCAACGGCACCCAGGAACGCCCGCCCGGCTACAAGGGCGCCTATCCCGAGGGCGAGTTGAGCCTGCAGCGTGCCGCGGAGAGCCGCACCACCTTCGAGGCGAGCGGCCTGTATTCGGGATTCGATCATCATGCGCTGCGCGTGGGCGGCGGCGGCGTCGTGCAGAACCTGTATTCGGTGCAGCAGTCCGTGAATTTCGGCACCGGGCCGAATGGGGCGACGCTGCCGAACAACGGGCCGCTCGTCAGCCTGACCGACACTCCCTATG
>DAIDBG010000246.1 GCA_027310225.1 bacterium
TCGGCGAGTTTCGCCTCGTAGCGCGCCTGCGGCAGGTCCCGGAACGCCGCGCCGGCCGTTGGCTTGCTGCGCTGTATCCCGGCTTCACGGTTCTGGAGGTCCCCGACCGGCGCCTGCGCCGAGGCGGCCGGGATAATCAGCAGCGCGATCAATCCGACGTGGATCACCCTCATGGCGCCAGAGTGTAGCGGAATGTGCGGGTTGCGAGTGGGTCGTGTTGGATTCGAACCAACGACCAAGGGATTATGAGTCCCCTGCTCTAACCGACTGAGCTAACGACCCAATTAGGAATTTGCCGGGCTGCCGCCCGGCAAATTCCTTAACGGAGATTCTACAGGATGGCGGGTAAGAAAATTAACCCGCGGCGAAGCGCCAGCGGGTTAATTTTCTTGGTCGAGGAAGCTGCGCAGCCGCTCCGAGCGCGAGGGGTGGCGCAGTTTCCGCAGCGCCTTCGCCTCGATCTGGCGTATGCGCTCGCGGGTGACGTCGAACTGCTTGCCGACCTCTTCCAGCGTGTGGTCGGTGTTCATCTCGATCCCGAAGCGCATTCGCAGCACCTTCGCCTCGCGCGGGGTAAGCGTGTCAAGCACGTCCTTGGTCACGCCGCGTAGGCTCGCGTACACCGCCGCCTCGTTGGGCGCAACCGTGGACTGGTCCTCGATGAAATCACCGAGGTGCGAATCGTCGTCGTCGCCGATCGGGGTCTCCATCGAGATCGGCTCCTTCGAGATCTTGAGAATCTTACGGATCTTCTCCTCCGGCATCTCCATCTTCTCGGCGAGCAGCGCCGGGTCGGGCTCCTGCCCGGTCTCCTGCAAGATCTGGCGCGAGATGCGGTTCATCTTGTTGATGGTCTCGATCATGTGCACCGGAATCCGGATCGTTCTCGCCTGGTCTGCGATCGAGCGCGTGATCGCCTGGCGGATCCACCACGTGGCATAAGTCGAAAACTTGTAGCCGCGGCGGTACTCGAACTTGTCCACCGCCTTCATGAGGCCAATGTTCCCTTCCTGGATGAGATCCAGGAACTGCAGCCCGCGGTTGGTGTACTTCTTGGCAATCGAGATCACCAGCCGCAGATTAGCCTCCGTCATCTCGCGTTTGGCGCGGCGCGCCTTAGCCTCGCCGGTGGACATCTGGCGGTTGATCTCCTTCAGGTCCCGGATCGGTATGCCGACGCGGGACTGCAGGGCGAGCAGCTTCTGCTGCTGCTCCACGATCGCCGGCTCGAAGCGCTCGAGCGCCTCGCTCCACGGGCGCCCCGCTTCGATCTCGCCCTTGATCCAGCGCAGGTTGCCTTCCTTGCCGGGGAACTCCTTGATGAAGTGCGGGCGCGGCATCCGTGCCTTGTCCACGCACAACGCCATGATGTTGCGCTCGTAGGTCCGCACCTCGTCCACGAGCCTCCTCACGCTGTCGCACAGTGCCTCGATCTGCTTCGCCGAGAAGCGGATCCTCATCAGCTGGTTGGAGATGGCGTCGCGCGCCTGAAGATAGGCACGGCTGCGCGGGCCGTTCTTGGCGAGCGCGCGTATCATCCTGTTGTAGAGCGAGCGGATAACCGCGAAGCGCTTGAGCGCCTCGGCCTTGAGCCGCAGCATGTCCGCGCTCTGCACGCTCCCGCCTTCCTCGTCCTCCTCTTCCGCCGCCTCGAGCTCCTCCTCGATCGCCTCCTCGTCCTCGGAAATCTCGGCAATCGGCTCCTCCCTCGCATTGGGATCAACGAGGCCGTCAACCACTTCGTCCACGCGAGTCTCGTCCTTCTCAATCTTGTCGGCGAGCGCCAGGATCTCGGCGATCGTGGTGGGACAGGCCGAGATCGCCTGGATCATGTGGCGCAGGCCATCCTCGATGCGCTTTGCGATCTCGATCTCGCCCTCGCGCGTGAGCAGCTCCACCGAGCCCATCTCGCGCATGTACATGCGCACCGGGTCGGTCGTGCGGCCGAATTCCGAGTCCACCGTGGAGAGCGCCGCTTCCGCCTCCTCGACCGCCTCCTCGTCGGCGACCGGCGGCGTTACGTCGGACATCAGCAGCGTCTCGGCATCCGGCGCCTCGTCGTAGACCTGGATGCCCATATCGTTGATCATGCTGATGATGTTCTCGATCTGCTCGGCATCCAGCATGTCGTCCGGCAGATGGTCGTTGATCTCGGCGTAGGTGAGGTAGCTGCGCTCCTTGCCGAGCACGATCAGGTTCTTGAGCCGCGTGCGCCGTGCTTCGGCGTCGGCCGGCGACAGCTCCTTGCGCTCGAATTCCTTGACCAGCGCCTTCTCTTTGGCGGTCAGCCCGCGTGTGGAGCGCGGCTTGCCTTCCAGCCTGGCCTGCGCGCGCGCGATCCGTTCCTTGAGCAACGCCCTCTTCAGCGTCGCCTTGTCCATTTTCTGCGGCTGCTTGGCCGGCTTGAGCGGCAGCGCCTTGTCGGGCTGCCTCACCTTGTCTCTGGCAAGCTTGACCTGGGGCGCCGCCACCGTCTTGAGGCGCGCTTTCGCCGTGAGGATGGCCCTGGCTTGCGCCTTGAGCTGCTTCGCTTTGGCCGCCGCGTGCTTCGGGGCGCGCCGGGCCCCGCCGGCAGCTTTCTTGCGAGCCGCGGACTTGGCCTTCGCTTTTCTGGTTTTTGCCATCTGGTCGTTCCCGGGCAGGTTCAAATATCAAAAAGGGTGCGGATTATACATTGATTCGACCACCGTCACACGGCAAAGTTACGCGCACAACTGTCTGTTGGAGAAGCAAATTCCGAGCCAGTCCGAGGTCTGGATTCAATGTGGGGCCGCGATGTCAACACTTCAACCCGCGGCCATATTCATTTCATAGCGGGGTGCGGGCCCCGCTCTCCGCCGCGCCCTTGAGCTCGGCCAGCCGCCGTGAGAGCTCCTGGTAGCGCTCGTTACGCACGCCGTCGGCAGTTAATTGCTCGAACTCTTTCTTGACACGATCGTGTTCCAGCTTTTTGAACGCCCCCGCCAGGTCGGCCTGCGCCGACTCGCCATCCGCCGGGCCGGCCAGCGTTTCGCCCGCCACGTCCTGGTAGAGTCCGGCATATTGCGATTCCCGGGTCGCCTCGAACAGCATTGCCGGCGTAGTTGTTCCGCTGCCCCTCAGCGCGTCGACCAGCTCGGCCACGGGGGCGAACTCAGGCAAATCCAGCAGCGCCCGCTGTTCCCGGGAAAGCTGTTCCGCCAGCGCCGGGCTGGAGACGAAAAGACGCAGCAGCATCCTCGCCAGAGGCGGCGGCGGCGTGCGCGGAGGCCGCGCTTCCGGCGCCCGGGTCTTGCCGGGCGCGGGCGTCAGCCCGCAGAGCTGCTCCACCTCTTCGGGCGAGAGGCGGCACCGCTCCGCCAGTTCCCGAGTGAGCTGCATCCGCAGCGCACCCACCTGCATCTGCCGGAGCAGAGGTCTTCCCTCATGCACGCACTTGGCGCGGCCCTCGGCCGTGGACAGATCGGCGCGGCCCCCCAGCTCGTCCAGCAGGAACCTCGAAAGCGGCACCGCGCGATCGAGCAGCTTCTCGAATGCCGCTTTGCCGTGCTTCCTCACGTAAGTGTCCGGATCCTCACCCTCCGGCAGGAACAGGAACCTCACCTGCTTGCCGTCCGTGAGCTGCCCGAGGCTGTTCTCGAGCGCCCGCCACGCGGCGCGCCGGCCCGCCGCATCGCCGTCGAAGCAGAACACGATCTCGTCGCTCTGGCGCAGCAGCTTCTGCACGTGTAGCGGCGTGGTCGCGGTCCCCAGCGTGGCCACCGCGTACTGCACTCCGTGCTGGGCGAGCGCGACGACATCCAGATAGCCCTCCACCACGATCGCGCGTCCGGCCTCGCGGATGGCGCGTCGCGCCTGGTACAGGCCGTAGAGCTCGCGCCCTTTCTCGAACACCGGTGTTTCCGGGGAGTTCAGGTACTTGGGCTCTCCGTCGCCGAGCACCCGCCCGCCGAAGCCGATCACGTTGCCGCGCACATCCACGATCGGAAACACGATGCGGTCGCGAAACACGTCGTAGCGTTTGCCCTCGTCGTTCTGCTTGGTGAGCCCCGCCGTAACCAGCATCGGGGAGTCGTACTCGCCGAACGCCGCCGCGAGGTTCTGCCATTCGCCTGGTGCGTAGCCGATGCCGAAGCGCTTGGCGATCTCGCCCGAAAGCCCGCGCTGCTTGAGGTAGGCGATTGCGCGCGGCGCATCCTTCAGCCGGGAGCGGTAAAACTGCGCGGTCCTGAGCAGCACGCCGTAGAGGTCCTCTCCCGCTTCCGCCCTGCGCCGCGCCTGCTCCGAGCGTACTTCCGGCACCTTCAGGCCGGCGCCCTGGGCGAGGTCCTTCACCGCTTCGACGAAGCCCATCCCGCCGTAATCCATGAGGAAGCCGACTGCAGTGCCATGGGCGCCGCAGCCGAAACAGTGGTAGAACTGCTTGGTCTGGCTGACCGTGAAGGAGGGGGTCTTCTCGCTGTGGAACGGGCAGCACGCGACGTAGTTCGCCCCCGCGCGTTTCAGCTTCACGTGCCGGTCCACCACGTCGACGATATCAACGCGCCCGAGCAGCTCCTGGATGAACGACTGCGGAATCATGCGCGGAAAAAGCGCGACGAGCGATGAGTGACGGGTGAGGGGTTCCCGCGCATGATTAAAGCGACTGCGGTGCGGTCCGCCATTAACCGGAAGTATAGCTCCGCCCCAAACGATGCGGCACGGAACCGCGCCCGCGGATCGAGAGAGGCGATAAGCAACTACCTTGCCAGCCGGGGAGGCGCGGTCGACAGTCTTGGTCAGGGGACAGGCCGCCCCGTGAACGATCAACTCGAAAGCTTCGTCTTGACCAATGCCGATACCTTGCTCATATCGGCCCGTCCCGCCAGTTTGCCCTTGAGCGCGCCCATCACCTTGCCCATGTAGGACGGGGCCTTCGCGCCCGTCGCCGCGATCGTCTCGCCGACCGCGACCTCGATCTCGGCGTCGGACAGCACCTGTGGCATGTACGCCTGCAGCACGGAAAGCTCGTACTGCTCGTTCTGCGCGAGGTCCTGGCGCCCGCCCTTCTCGAACTGGGCAATCGCCTCGCGCCGCTGCTTGATGAGCTTGTCAATGACCGCAACCACCTCGGCGTCCGTGAGCTCCTTGCGCTCGTCCACTTCGCGCTGCTTGAGGGCGGCGAGCAGCAGCCGCAGCGCGTCGCGGCGGCGCGCGTCGCCCCCGCGCATGGCGGCCTTGACGTCGTCGTTGATGCGGGCCTTGAGAGACATGGCTTCCGGATGCGAGATGCGGGATGGGGTTTGTGGGCTCAATAAATAGAAACGGGATCCGAGGCCCCCCGAATCCCGTATCCCGGATCGGGTTTCTAATACATCCGCGGCGGAAGCAATTGCGCGCGCAGCTTCTTGTGATGGCGCTTGATCGCCGCGGCGAGCTTTCTCTTGCGCTCGGCGGTCGGCTTCTCGTAGTACTCGCGAGCGCGCAACTCGGTCAGCAGGCCGGTCTTTTCCACGGTGCGTTTGAAGCGGCGCAGCGCGACTTCGAACGGTTCGTTCTCCTTGACGCGTACAGTCGGCATAAATCCTGGGTCCCGTTGGAAAACTTGTATTATATCAAGCATCAACATCCGTTCCAAGGCACCCCCATGCTCGTGCTCGGCATCGAGACCTCCTGCGACGAAACCGGCGCCGGGCTTTATGACCGGGAGCGCGGGCTGCTCGGGCACGTCCTCTATTCGCAGGCGGCGCTCCATGCCGCCTATGGGGGCGTGGTGCCGGAGATCGCCTCGCGCGACCACATCCGGCGCCTGCTCCCTCTCACGCGCCAGCTGCTCGAGGAGGCCGGTTGCGGGATCCGGGACCTTGGCGCCGTCGCCTACACCGAGGGTCCGGGGCTCGCCGGTGCCCTGCTCGTGGGCGCCGCGATCGCCCACGGCCTCGCCTACGCGCTGGGAGTGCCCGCGCTCGGGGTGCACCATCTCGAGGCGCACCTGCTCTCGCCGCTGCTGTCGAAGCCGGCGCCGCGCTTTCCCTTCGTCGCGCTGCTCGTCTCGGGCGGCCACACCCAGCTCGTACGCGTCGCGGGCGTCGGGCGCTACGAGCTGCTCGGTGAAACGATGGATGACGCTGCTGGCGAGGCCTTCGACAAGACCGCGAAGCTCCTCGGGCTCGGCTATCCGGGCGGTCCCGCCCTCGCGAAGCTCGCCGAGCAGGGCCGCGCGGGAAAGGTTCACCTGCCGCGGCCGATGCGCGCGAGCGGCGATCTCAATTTCAGCTTCAGCGGGCTCAAGACCGCTGTGAGCATCGCGCTGCGCGGGCGCGCGCTCGACGGCAATGCCCGCGCCGACCTCGCCGCCGAAATCGAGGCGGCGATCGTCGAGGTGCTGACCGACAAGGCGCTCGCGGCACTCGAAGCTACGGGGCTCACGCGACTCGTCGTTGCCGGTGGCGTGAGCGCGAACCGGTTGCTGAGAGCCCGCCTTTCCGGGGCCGCGAGCGGACGCGGCTACAGCGTGTTCTACCCCGAGATCGAGTTCTGCACCGACAACGGC